>JAYPJO010000011.1:19385-22560 GCA_038128465.1 Gammaproteobacteria bacterium | reverse complement strand
GCACCAGACCATCTAGTACCAGATCTGTTTTCACTGTATGTGGCCAGCCAAGACAGGAAGAAAGATATTCTGCATCTCCTCCACACAGATACCAGTGAAAACCTTCACCCCAGTCACTATAAAGCTTCTCGAGCATTCCGATGATCATAATCCGTACACCATGGTTGATAGCTACTGTCGTATTTGCCCCAGGCGACATATCGTTACCCGCTACAGGCTGGTAAGGCAAATTGGCTGTATTTTCATCCAGACTTTTTTGCATCAGGTGCAGGCCGGGGACTATATATCCCCCCTGGTGCCGACCTTCAGCATCTATGATATCTACTGTAATGGCACTACCACAATCCACAACACAAACACCCTGTTTCCCTGTTTGCTGCCCAGCCTGAAAAGCTGCCAGCATCGCCAGCCAGCGATCCACGCCCAGAGTGCTTGCATCACTATAGGCATTCTTAACGCCAAATTGTTCTGCACTAACTACTGCTTGCTCAGGGCTAATTGCAAAAAGCTTTTCGCAAAACTTCGATAATTCACTGGAAAATGCCTGACCGCGCACATTGGACACTCTTATAGCGCTGATATTAGTTTGCTGCAAAGCTTCAATTTGCTCACAAAACTCCGGGGATAAAGCCGGAGAGTCCGTCAAAGCGAATGTTGCCGCCGAATTAATTGTAGTGTTTGAGTCAAGCACTCGCCATTTTATGCGTGTATTGCCGGCATCTATCTCAAGTATAATCATTGAGCCTGTTTTCCTGGATTAATCTGGGCGATATCTCACCACCATGAAATGTCTCTACGCCGTTTTCTGTCTGCAACATTAATGCACCTTGGGTATTCACACCCAGGACCTTGCCCATAATTTCCCGAGTTTGCCTGCCATGGCTTTTTAAAACCACCTGCTGTTGGTTCAGGGCATCATGTTTTTCCCATTCTGCTTTAAATGCAGCAAAACCCAGTTGCTGAAATTTATCAAGAAATGTGGCCATTTCAGATAACAACTCGGCTGTCAGTCTGTTCCTGTCAGGGACTGTCCCTACAACAGTTTGAATATCAACCCAGGCCTGATCAACATCTTTCATAACATCCGGACTAATGCTGATATTTAGCCCCAGACCAATCAGCACCTGTGATACACCTGTAGGATCACCTGAAATTTCCAGTAAAATCCCCGCCAGTTTTTTTCCTTGCCACAAAATGTCATTGGGCCATTTCAAGCCAAGACCATGGACCCGATTACGCTCCAGTACCTTAGTGACCGCCAGCCCCATGACAAGACTTAAGCCTTCCAGCTCACTCAAGCCATTATTGAATTCGCGTACCAGCGTTAAATAAATATTATGACCAAAAGGACTGACCCAGGTTCTCCCTCTCCTGCCTTTGCCTGCCATTTGCTGCTCAGCCAGGCAGACAAAAATTCTGTTTCCTGCCAGATTCAATTCTCCGCTACGCAGACGTTCCATCACATAGGTGGAGGTAGAATCAATACTCGGGAAAATCTGTATATCAAGAAATTGTTTTCTTTTGTCAGCGGGAATATTGCCAAAGATCTTTTCCTGCTCAAGCAAATCAAGAGGCTCAGTCAATTTATAACCTTTGCCTTTAACAGTATGCAGATCAAGCCCTAATGCCTGTATCCTGGGAATCATTTTCCATATAGAAGTACGACTGACAGCCAGCATGTCAGCAAGTTTTTCTCCAGAGTGAAATTTCCCATCTGACAGGAGTTTGAGCAGTTCAAAATGCATAAAGATCAGAGAAAAAATTGGGAAGCCTGAGCTTCCCAATGTTTAAGTATTGAGCAGGATGAAAGTATTACTCCTGTAGCCTAGAGGTCATAGCCCCTTTCATCGTGCAATACAATATCCAGACCGGAAGTTTCATCTTCCTCATTAACGCGAAAGCCGATTATAGCATTGACGATTTTAACTATAATAAAGGTAATGAGGGCTGTATAGACTGCTGTACTGACTATACCCACCAGCTGTACACCCACCTGAGACCCCATGGTCATGCCTTCATTGAACCCCTGCCCACTGAAGACCCCCAGCCCAGCTGAGGCAAAAATACCCGCCATAAATGTACCCAGCATACCGCCCACACCATGCACGGGAAAAACATCCAGGGAATCATCAATTTTCAGCACCTGTTTAATGTATTGAGTAGCAAAAAAGCATACGATACCGGCACATAAACCTATAATCAGCGCTCCACCTGGCCCGACAAATCCTGATGCTGGGGTAATGGTTCCCAACCCGGCAACCATACCTGTAACAATACCCAGAACTGAAGGTTTGCCAAATTTCATCTTTTCCATCAGCATCCAGGCAATTGATCCAGCAGCAGCTGAAATATGTGTTACCAGCATGGCCATGCCGGCATCACCATTTGCTGCCAGAGCACTACCACCATTAAATCCAAACCAGCCCACCCACAGCATACCGGCACCGGTAACAGTCATGGTCATATTATGAGGAGGCATAGGGGTTTTACCAAAACCGCTTCTGCTGCCTATGGTCAGGGCACAGACCAGAGCCCCTACACCAGCTGTAATATGCACAACGGTTCCTCCGGCAAAATCCAGCAGACCCATATTACCTAACCAGCCCCCACCCCAGACCCAGTGTGTAATCGGGACATAAACCAGTACCAGCCAGAGCATACTGAACAACATCACTGAACCAAATTTCACTCTTTCTGCGAAACCACCAAATATCAAGGCAGGTGTAATAATGGCAAAGGTCATCTGGAACAATGCGAAGACGGATTCAGGAATTGAGCCGGAAGCTGTTTCTTCCTGGACGCCTGCAAACAAAATATTGCTGAAATCACCGATAAAGGCATTACCTTCTCCAAAAGCAAGGCTGTAACCGCATACGAGCCAGACGATAGAGGCCACACAGGTAATGGCAAAACATTGCATCAATACCGACAGGACATTTCTTACCCTGACAAGACCTCCATAAAATAATGACAACCCGGGAATCGTCATAAACAACACCAAAGCCGTTGATGTCATAATCCAGGCGGTATCAGCCCCATCAATTTCCTGTGCCAGGCTAGTTCCTGGTAACAACATAATAACCAGCATCCAAATACCTGGATTGAAAAATTTTTTCATTATTTACCCCTTAACAAATTGTTATTTCTTTTATTTATGGATCGGACTATATACAGA
>JAYPJO010000011.1:15544-19375 GCA_038128465.1 Gammaproteobacteria bacterium | reverse complement strand
GCTTTTTTTATATTGGATAAGCAAACAGCGATACAGAAAAGAGCATAAGGTAAAGACTAATCCAAAAACAAGCACTTTGGCCTTCTCTTTTCTTAAAACTGCGCACTTATAACAACATCAGGCATATATAAACCCAAAATAATTCTTAATAAAAACTTTAAGAGCGCATAAACCCTAAAAATGCACCAAAGCTGTGCATCATTCTGGTGCATATCTTAGCCCTGCTCATTGCTTAACAACATAACAACCTGTTTTATAAAGTAATTTTAATATTGGCATAGCGATTGCTATTTCATCAGTGCGGCTTTCAGAAGCTTAAATTTTATTCAGCAGCGTTAACCGAGCTATCAGATAAATAGCTGCTAAAACTAAATGCAGGAGAATCTAATGAAAATGATTAATGCGATTATCAAGCCATTCAAGCTTGATGATGTCAGGGAAGCACTTTCAGAAATAGGAGTTCAGGGAATTACTGTCACTGAAGTAAAAGGCTTTGGTCGGCAAAAGGGCCACACTGAGCTATACCGTGGTGCTGAATATGTTGTGGACTTCCTTCCAAAACTGAAAATTGAAGTTGCAGTTACCGACGCTACGCTGGATCAAACCATCGAAACCATTACTAAAGCAGCCAATACCGGCAAAATCGGTGATGGCAAACTCTTTGTCTCTGATATTTCTCAAGCCATTCGTATCCGAACCGGCGAATCCGGTGACGAAGCCATCTAAATTGAACTAACTGTTATACCAAGCTTGTAGGAGGGCTTAGTATGGAAAACAATCTAAATTATATTTTTGAACTGCAGTATGCCATGGATACCTTTTATTTCCTGGTATGCGGCGCACTGGTTATGTGGATGGCTGCCGGCTTTGCAATGCTTGAAGCAGGCCTTGTTCGTTCCAAGAACACAACAGAAATACTTGCCAAGAACGTTTCACTGTTTGCAGTGGCTTGTACCATGTATCTGATTTGTGGTTATGCAATCATGTATGACGGTGGTATTTTCCTGAGTGGAGTTACTACTGTTGCGCAGATGGATGATGCTGCTACCGCCGAAATCCTGGCAGCTTCTGCTGAAGCCGGTTTTGGTGATATGGGCGAATATGCCGGTGCATCAGATTTCTTCTTTCAGGTGGTTTTTGTTGCTACCGCAATGTCGATCGTATCTGGAGCCGTTGCTGAACGCATGAAGCTCTGGGCTTTTCTGGCCTTTGCTGTGGTTATGACTGGAGTCATCTATCCACTAGAAGGTAGCTGGACCTGGAATGGTGATTCAGTCTTTGGTTTGTACTCACTGGATTACAGTGACTATGCCGGCTCAGGTATTGTGCATCTGGCTGGTGCGGCTGCAGCCCTTGCTGGTGTCCTTTTATTAGGACCTCGTAAAGGAAAATATGCTGCTGATGGCTCTGTTAAGCCGATTCCTGGTGCAAACATGCCTCTGGCAACTTTAGGTACCTTTATTCTTTGGATGGGTTGGTTCGGGTTTAATGGTGGTTCCACACTGAAGCTTGGTGGAATTGGCGTTGCTAACGAAGTAGCCAATGTATTCCTGAATACAAATGCAGCTGCGGCTGGCGGTCTGATCGGTGCCCTGATAACTTCACGTATTATTTTTGGCAAAGCTGATTTGACCATGATTCTTAATGGTGCACTTGCCGGTCTTGTTGCAATTACTGCTGATCCAGCATCGCCTGGTCCACTGGCATCAACTATTGTCGGATTGATTGGTGGAATTATTGTGGTATTCAGCATCCTTACTTTTGACAAGCTGCAAATCGATGATCCTGTTGGTGCTTTGTCAGTACACGGTGTTGTCGGCATTTTTGGCGTCATGGTAGTATGTGTGACAGGTGGCGCTAGTGTCAGTGGTCAATTAATTGGTTTATTGACTATCTTTGTCTGGGTATTTGTTGCCAGCTTTATCGTCTGGTTCTTGCTCAAAACAGTGATGGGCATACGCGTATCGGAAGAGGAAGAAGCTGAAGGTGTCGATATCGCTGAGTGTGGTGTCGAAGCCTACCCAGAGTTCGTTAACAACTAATCTAGCAATAACTCTGTAATAAAATAAAAACGCCACTCTCTGAGTGGCGTTTTTTATACAACATATTTCGATAGTCTGAATAATTAATCTTGCCCCCTGGCTTCCTCAAGATATTCAGTAAATTCGGTAGCCTCTCCCCCTTCCACTTCCAGATCACTACTGATTAAGTAATCGAAACGGTTTGCAGAAATTTCACTGGCACTTTCACTATCCCGAATAATGGTTGGCCGTATAAAAACCATTAATACGCCTTCGTCATCACCATTATTGGTTGAACGGAAAAAAGGCCCAAGCAAAGGCATGCTGCCAAGAATAGGTACCCTGGTTTCAGTATCATCATACTGATCATCAATCAAACCACCGAGGATAAGAAACTCACCATCTTCCACCAACACATTTGTCATGATTTCACGTTCAGCGGTTACTACATCAGCAGTGCCCAACTGTGCAGGTGTCGCAAGCAAACTGGAGGAAGTCTGCTGTATGGTAAGACGTACTAGACTACCCTCACTGACCTGTGGAGTCACAGTCAGTTCAATACCTACCGTTTCACGATCAATGGTCTGAAAAGGATTGTTAGCATTGTTATTTGAAGAAGTAAAACTGCCAGTGATAAATGGAACTTCAGTACCCACAGCTATATAGCCTTCTTCATTATCCAAAGTGACTATCGATGGTTGTGACAACACTCTGGTATTGGCATCCGATTCCAGTGCCTGAACCAGCAAGCCAAAACCCCGGCCTTCTGCAGCATCAAAATCTCCACCGCCAATAACAGCACCCTGAACGCTGGCCAGGGCACCCGTTGCATCATCTGCAGTAAATTCCACTTCACCACTGCCAACACCAATTATTGTTGCCAGTAAATTATCAAACTGGGTTAAATAACCCCCTGCTTGCTGGTCTGCATAAATTAACTGGGCACTAAGGCGCTGCGCCTGATCTGCAGAAACTTCTGCAATGACAGCTTCTATCAGCACCTGGGGTTTTCGGACATCCAGCTGGGCAATAACAGCACGAATTTCGCGCAAAACACTGGGTGACGCGGCTATGACCAGAGCATTATTAGATTCATCCACTTCTACCCTGTATGCACCCTGGACAGCATTTGTGTCACCACTATCACTGACCCCGGCTGAAAGCAAAAATGTTTCTGATTGCATCATGCTATCGAGGATTGGTTTCAGGCTCAGAGCCCTGGCATAATTCAGGTTAATCACTTCAACACCAGATTCACGCTCATTTGGCACATCCAAAGTACGCAGCATGTTTCTGAATGCAGTTCGCAGGGTGCTGGGTCCCGAAATAATGACACGATTATTCAGTGTGTCTTCAACAATGGACAATCCCTGTTCCTGTATTTGTTGCAACTCCTCAACGATATAGACCGCTTCACTAGCCGAGATGTTTTCAAGGTTAATCACTTCAATTTCAGCTTCAGATGGCTGATCCATTTCAGCTATAAGCTCGGCAGCTGCTTCTACATTGGAGCGAATATCAGAAATCACCAGGTAATTGCTTTCAGCAAAAGCCTGAATCCTGGCATTGGTACTGATAACCTGTCTGATAATTGGTGCTAGCCCCTGTGCTTCTACATATTCGACCTTGATCAACCGGGTTTCTATTTCATTATCACCGCCTCCCAACACACCAAATGCCTGGTTAAAAGGCACAATTCGAACTACAGCTCCATCCTCCACAGCCTGGAAGCCCTGTACTTGCAGTGCAGATAAAAATGCTTGATAGAGCATGTCGGCATCAATGGTATTTGGTGCAATTATCGTCACAT
>JAYPJO010000011.1:7237-15534 GCA_038128465.1 Gammaproteobacteria bacterium | reverse complement strand
CTCTGGGATCCATAACAAAAGACCGGCCCGTTATTTCTGCAACACTTTCCACCAAAGTATTGATATCTGCATCTCGAAAATTGATGCTGGCCTGCTCCTGCGACATAGCTAGGGACGATAAGGTAACTGCTAACACCAATAATATTTTTTTGTAAAAAAACTGTTTCATTTATTGCACCAACTATTGCATCAACTATCGCATTAACTCACTGGTCAGGCTGGGTAAAATTCTGGCAGACAAACTAAAGGCATTGACATAAAGCGTAGCTTGCTCGCCTTCACGTATCACAGTCACAGGTAAAGTGGTCTCCGTTGTGTAGCTCATCCACTGACTCGGATCTGACATTAACTCATCAATAGATTTACCGCCCACTGCCATAACAACATCACCATCAAGCAGGGTACTGAGCGACAATAATTCTTCAGATATACCTCCCAGTTGAATACCGGTTGTAGAATCTTCCAGCTGTACAGGTAAAGCATCGAACATGTTTGCCAGTGAAAAACCATCTTCCAGAAATGTGGAATTTACAGCGTTTCCTCCACCAGAGCGACTGTTTTGGGCATTGAGTTGCACTAGCATATCCCAGGGTTTATGCATAGTGATCTGCACCCGCCTGCCACGTTCATTAAGCACCACTCTTGAGGTGCCGACACTGACCAGTTCGACTCCTGGCTGTAATTCATCGCCTATGGCGAAAACTTTTTCCGGTTGTCCGTTTATCCTTATGGTTGCCGTCTGAAATTCTGACGTGCTTAACACACCAATCAATTCAGCATTTATACTGGCCTCGGCTAATTGTTCATCGATTTCATTTTGCTCGCTTAAAACCTGTGCCGCAGTCACTGTACTCTGATCAAACCAGCGCCAGTTCAAATTATCAGTTGCCAGTGCCATTGGCCGCACTAATTGAATTTCTGTTTGATCATAAAGCTCACTGCTCAGAAATAAATTCCATGACATATATACCAACATGACCACACTAATAAGTGACAATAAAAGATTTAAACCTGTTCTAAGGCTGTTAACTTTCATTGCTTAATTCCAGCTGGCCCGTATATTGTTCAACACCGGTAGTTTTATCAATCTGTAAACTTGCCAGTGTAAAACCCTGGCAGGCACTATGAAAAAGAAAACTTAAAATACTATCACCACTGGCACCTTCCAGTCGTAAATTGTAGATGTTACGACCAGCATTGGCGGTATTTTCCGCTTCAGAAAAGCTTGTCATATTTAACTGGTTTCTGCTGGCAAGTAATTCCAGTAATTCACGGTTTTCCAACGCTAAAATCTGGTTCTCGCGACAACTGGTCCCCAGAACTTCAGCTAGCTCAGCCTGCTCCTGCATCCACAGACTTTCTTCAAGTAAAGCAGTTCTGTCAGCAATCAGCATGGCGCGGGTATTCCATATTGAATCAAGCAGTAGATAAATAGCCGTAATGATTACCAGCGCTGCTCCGAGCAGGATAGTCCGCCGCTCCCGAAGTTGCAGACCGAGCCAGAATTGTTGGTACATAGCCCTTACCTTACTCATCGCTCATACACCCTGCTCAGAGTGAGTATCAATGTGTCTTCGGTGCCGTTACTGATTTGCTTCTGGTAACCCTCAATATTTAATAACTCAATGCTCTCAGCTGTTGCCTGTGGCAGTGTCAATTCCAGACTATTATTACGCCAGCTTAAACCCTGCAACCCACAGTTGCATGAAGACAGGGCACTATCCAGCTCCATCAGCATTTGCATAGCATCACTTTGCAGACTTTCTCGCTGTCTGAAGCGATCAGATATATATGATTCAAGTGTAGTTCTAATATCACCAGAGCGTATAGATAGGCCGGGAAACTGGTTGTAAAAGCTTGCACGATTCTGCTCATTTAAGCGATTAACCTGTTCCTGCAGGCGAGAATTATCAAGGCTTAAAGCAGATAAGCTCAACCCCAGAGCAAGCACAAATAATGCCGCAGTTTTCATCCATGGTACTAACTCTGTTGCTGTTGTTGCCTGGGCAAATTCTCCTGTCAGCAAATTGACATTTTTGGGATAAATGGGCGTTTGCCAGTCGAGATCTGAATTTACAATGTCAGTAGTATTCTGCAGTTGTTCCGGCAGTTCAGATTGCGGTATACAAATTGACAAAGTGAGTTCCTGTTCCTCATCCTGTAATAAAGCTTTAACCATATGCCAGGCCAGACCAGGTTTTGCTGCAAAGCCTTCAATCTCTCCATAACGAACCAATATGTTTTCAGATTGTTTTGCGATACTGATCGATCCGCTGCTCCAAGGTAAGGCCATATAGTCCGGTACTAACTGAAAACTCTGCACGCCCTTAGCTTTAACCGTTTTTATCCAATGCTCCAGTTGGCTTTTGGCACAAGCCAGCACACATAAATTGCCCTGTTCCCTGCCCGCTATCACAAAATGTAATTCTTCAGGGCTTTGCAGCAGTTTATCTTCCAGCATCCAGGGAACCAGTTCAGTCCACTTTCGTTTTGGCGCATTTGGAACTGGCACATGATGCAATACCAGTTTGTCAGACGGCACCCAGATACAGCCTCCCTGGGCAGGCGTCAGACCTGCTGAAAATTGTTCTATGTCATTAATATGGCTGTTCATTAACTGGATTCCAGGTGCTGGCAAAATCCAGGGGGGAGATTTGGATTATCTTCTGGATTTGCATTTAACTGTCTGACAATTGATGGCACCATCGTGACAGTTCTTGAAATAACTACTGGCTCAGTTCTGTCGAGCCGACTCATAACACTGTCTATTCTTAATTGCGACTCGCCCAGAGTAACCTCCAGCTGCAATTTGAAATAATCAGTGGTAATGCCGATTAAATCATCAGCCCAAAGAGAAACGACCTCTTGCTGCTCCATATCCAGAGCAACACTCAAACCTTCATAAAAATCATCCACACTGTAAAACGGGCGCTGACTCAAAACATAATCTGCAAAAGCCCGGGAATTCTCTCCACCCATTGCCAGTAAAATTGTTTCCGAAGCCGTATTAATATTTATATTTGTCGGGACAGGTAATGCTGATATCCAGGGCTTTAGTAAGGCAACACTGAACGCACTGTAACCACGCATAATAGCCAATTCCTCAACATCGGTTAATGCCGAATTGGCAACCATCACCAGTTCCCGGTTAGCATCATAATTCTGCTGTTCTGCTCCCCACTCACTGACCTGATCATCATCACTATCTACCCAGTCAATGATTGTTGCTACGGAAGCCTCATTAAAAGGCAATTCAACAGAACTTAGCAATGCAAGCCAGACACGCGCCATACCATTGGCCTCATTTTCCATTTCTGCATTAAGTTTTTCAGTGTCATACCTGGCAAAGGAGGTTAAATTTACACCGCTTTGCATGTCCTGCAAACAACCCCGTAAAAAACCACCTTCCACAGGTAATACCGGGACAGCGATAGCCCAGTTTTCCTGCAGGTAATCAACCTGACGATCATCCTGTTCAGAAGACAGTAATTGCCTGGCCCAGCTTTCGGCACTCAGGGCCAGTAAAAGAGCCTGATCGCTGTGTAAATTTTTAGTTAATCGGACAACATCAACCTGGTGAGCATAAAAAATATTACCCATGGTCAAAACAATAGCCAGCATGAAAATAAGCGCTGCCAGCAAAGCAACACCTTTTTGCTTTTTATGCCCGACAGCTCTAACCATTATTTTCCACTCCTGGCAGCAGGCGTCTACTGACTGATCCATCAGCCAGAGTGATGCTGACATCGACCATAAGTGGCAAACTTAAACGGTTGTCTTCAAATTCGACATCAATAGGCGGCCAGTTCAGGGAGTAATAACCCAAAGTAGTCAGATTATTAAAATCAATACGCCGGACATCATTCAGCAAGACCCGCTGCTGTCCATCAGAATCTCTGGCAGAAAGAAAAACAGGCCAGACAGTCCTGATTAAACGACCATCATCATCCAGACTATACTGGACACGGGTCAGGCCGGTAGGATTGGATTCCAGCAAGGCTCCACCACCTCGGGTAAAACTCAATCTGATATCGCTGTTACTGGTTTGATATGCAGCTTCAATTCCACCAAAACCATCTGCATACTGACGGGGTCGCAGGTGTAAAAAATCATTAGCAATAATTTGCCAGGTCAGTTGCAACTGTTGCTCGGTCTGCTGGGTTTGTTCACTACGCTGATTGGCTTCCAGAACAGATTCTATGCCCTGATATGCCATAACAGATAACACTGCCAGCAGGAAAAGCGATACCATCACTTCAAGCAGAGTAAATCCTTGTGCCGTTTTGAAATTCATGGATTCAGCCCATCGGATGGACTGCCACCACCCGCACCATTTTCAGTATTTAACAGGTACATCGTCAGGGTGCTTTCAATAGTGCCGGCATCACCTTCGTTATTCGCGCTAACTCTGCTCTGATAGCGAAATAAATCCCTGCCCATGGCAGGAGCGACTTCCAGGCGCCAGTTCCAGTTTTGACCGTCCTGAATTTCGTTCCCGAACAAGCTTACATCCGTACTCTGGTTTAATGAAAGCCAGCCTCTGGATTTCTGGTAGTTATCCATTAACTGATTCCAGGCAACCTGATTGCCATACAAACGTTCCCGCATCATCAAACGCTCGTCAGCATATTGTGAAACCAGAAACAGAACACTGCCCAATACCCATGACAGAATGGTCAAAGCAATCACCACTTCTATCAGGGTAAAACCAGTAACTGTTTTTTTATTGTTCATCGGATATTGCGTTGTATTAACAGATTAAAGCCATCTTCTTCCTGCTGAAAAAAAAAGGATGGCTGGTAATTTTCAAAGGCCAGACTCAGGTTCGCTTCTGGTTCTATATATCCATCAGGATGCATGATTATGTCAGGCAGTTTGGGTCTGTCTGCTGACCTGATATTTTGCGAATTAATTATCCGCTCATTTTCTTCGCTATCTGTGACAAGTGACAGGGTCACTACATCATCGAAATAAAACACGTCAGGTGAGCTGACTTCATACCAGTTAAAATTATAAAAAACGACCGCCTGAAATCCATTTTTCCGGGTAGTAACACCATAAGCAGAACCTTCCAGCATGGCCATGTCAGAAAGCTGCTCCAGCCAGACCATAAAGTTTTCTGCCTGACTGGAATAACGCCTGTCACTGGCCTGATTAATCGCAAACAGGCTCAACCCGGCCATGGTTGCTAGTATAAAGACAACAACCATTATTTCTAAGAGAGTAAATCCACGCTGTCTGGAAGAATACAACATTGTATTTTACTGAATGTTCCAGTTTCCCCAATCCTGATCAGCGCCCTCACCATTTGCCTGCTGATCTGCACCAAGCGTATAGACATCAAAATCTCTGTCATGTGTGCTGGGATAAGCATAAAGATAGGCCTGACCCCAGGGATCAGTGGGCATTGCATCCAGATAGGGACCATTCCATCTGTCTGCTGCTCCTGCAGGAGGCGTTATTAACGCATCCAGACCCTGGGCCTGAGTGGGATATCGAAAATTATCAAGACGATAGAATTTCAGGGCACTTTCAATAGCACGGATATCCTGGGCAACACGGGTTTCTTCTGCCTGCTGTACCTTATTGAAGAGAGTTGGGCCTATCATCGCACCCAGCAAAGCAATGACTGCCACCACAACCATGATTTCAATCAGGGTAAATCCAGTTTGGGATTTTTTTAAAGTATTCATTCCAATCTCCTGCTAAATCATATTATTCATGTCCATTATTGGCAGCATAACTGCAGCCACAATCGACAGAATGATCATCCCCATAATTATAATTAGAACGGGATTAAATATTTTTAAAAATACTTCTACTGCATTTTTCAAACGTAAGGAATAGTAATCTGCAACACGCAATAACATCTGATCCAGCTGGCTGGATGCCTCTCCACTACCGATCATATGCGTCAGGAAGCCACTTCCTATATTGTTTTCCGTCAGTGACTTCTGCAGACTGCTACCCTGCCGCATACTTTCTGTAACTGCTTCCATTTTTTTTCGTAATAACAGGTTGCTCATGGTAGAAGAAGCAATCTTCAATGCAGCCAGTGCTGGTACACCGCTGGATAACAAAATTCCAAGACTTCGGGACCAATCAGCCAGATCCGACATACGCATCCAGTCCCCCAGTCCGGGTATCTGTAACAGGAAACCATGCCATTGCATTCGTGTTTTTGTATCTTTTAACAGATGCCTGACCCGATAAAAACTGCAACAATGACCAATAAAAGATACACACCGTAACTTTGTGTGAATTCGCTGAGCCCGATAATGATTTTAGTAATAAAGGGCAGCTCACGATTAGAAGAAGCAAACACCACAGTGATTTTTGGCACAACCCATAACATCATGATGGTCACAACAATAACTGACGTTGCAATCAGTGTTAGTGGATAAATCATGGCTCGCGTGATGGTCTTACGGTTTTCCATATTATTTTCCAGCTCATCAGCCATACGCAGCAGTATTTCATGCAGGTGCCCGCTTTCTTCACCAACACCTACGCCTGCGATAACACTCTCCGGAATTTTATATGGACAGCGTTGCAATGCTTCAGAGAAACTTCTGCCTTCAACAATTTCACTACGCCAGCTTTGCATGATTCTCGCCTGTTTGGCCGTTTCAGCCTGCTCGATTGTCATACGCATTGCTTCTTCAACAGGAAGACCGGACTGGATCAGGATTGCCAGCTGTCTTAATAGTAAAGAGAGGTCAAAAGTACTCAGACGATTTGCTTTTAATCCTGAGCCAGCGCTTGACGCAGACTTTTCAGAACTTATTTCACTGACATCCAGCGGCAACAGTTTTCGGTCTTTGAGCAAACGTCTCGCCTGGCGATCAGATTCAGCTTCTATAATCCCACTGACCTGTTTGCCTAAAGTGTTATATGCTGAATAATCAAATGCTGGCATAGAACATCCTATAAAGACGTTACTCTCAATACTTCTTCAATAGTGGTCGTTCCGAGCCTGACCTGCTCAAAACCTGCTTCTTTGATACTGGGTGTTTTGGTACGCACTGCCTGTTCCAGGGCAAGCTCACCAGCATCTTCATGAATCAGGTTTTGTAATTCAGCATCAATGACAACCAACTCAAACAAGGCCTGCCGGCCATTGAATCCTGTGTTGTTGCAGTGGCTGCAACCGCTGGCCTGGTAAATTGTATCGCCCTCGTTAATACCCAGCAGATTACTCTGATATTCATCACACGCAATTGGCTGACGGCATTGTTTACAAAGCTTGCGAAGCAAACGCTGGGCAACGATACCTCTGATGGTTGAAGCCAGTAAAAAACTGTCCACACCAATATCCTGTAAACGGGTAATAGCCCCAGCAGCAGTGTTGGTATGTAAGGTCGATAACACCAGATGCCCGGTTAAACTGGCCTGGGTTGCAATCTCTGCTGTCTCTTTATCTCTGATCTCACCGATCAGAATGACATCCGGGTCCTGGCGCAGAATAGCACGCAAGCCCTTGGCAAAAGTCATACCTGCCCGGATATTGATCTGGGTCTGGCTGATGCCTGGCAAGTCATATTCCACCGGGTCTTCCACCGTCATGATGTTTCGTTGCTGACGATTCATTTGCTGTAATGCTGCATACAGGGTTGTGGTTTTTCCGGAACCTGTCGGCCCGGTTACCAGGATAATGCCGTGAGGGCGCTGAATCAATTCTTCCAGCCTGTCCCTGGTAGCCTGTGGCATGCCAAGATCTTCTGTCTGCATTTTGCCGGCATCCTTATCCAGCAAGCGCATAACGACACGTTCACCATAGTTTGAAGGCATGGTAGAAACACGCAAATCAATACTGCGACCACCCAGCTTGACAGCCATGCGTCCATCCTGGGGTAGTCGTTTTTCGGCAATATCCAGACGCGACATGACTTTAATGCGTGACGTAAGTAGTGGTGCTATCTGCACAGAAGGATTAAGCACAGTGCGCAGAACACCATCAAGTCTGAATCTCACCGCTGCCTGTCTTTCGTAGGGCTCAATATGGACATCCGATGCATGCTCTTTCAAGGCTTCAGCCAGAATGGAATTAAGCAGGCGAATGATGGGGGCATCATTTTCCGAGTCCAGCAAATCACCTGATTCCTCAAGCGCAGCAGCTGCTTCCTCAAGATCAACAAAATCCTTGATGCCTGCCATCACTACTTCGGATGAAGATTGCTGGTTCTGGTAAATCTCGCTGAGCATCCGATCAAATTCTTCATCATCTATTTCAACCAGTTCAAGGTCGCTACTGGTACAGCGGTTGATTTCGTTGATTACCCAGTTTTCCAGGCCGG
>JAYPJO010000011.1:6893-7226 GCA_038128465.1 Gammaproteobacteria bacterium | reverse complement strand
AAATAACCCACTTTCTTCAGGACGAATAAGTACCCGATTTTGGCGTGCAAATTCGTAGGGGAGCAGTGCAACTGTCTGTGAATTATCGAGCATCACAACATTAAAGATTAAACCTAAACACTGAAAACTATTATTTGATCACAGTTTACTGCTAAATAGGTAAACATCAATGAAGCAGGCCTTATTTTACCAGGATAAACAAGCAAATCCTTAACCTGTGCTGAATACGTAAAAACCCCGCTAATGCGGGGTTTTTATTGGTCTGCCTTGAGTATTCAGCAGCTTAATACCGCCACCTTATATCAAGGCGCAAGGTGGTACCTGCTTTCTGGT
>JAYPJO010000011.1:0-6834 GCA_038128465.1 Gammaproteobacteria bacterium | reverse complement strand
CTGCCTTTCAACAGTAACTTCCTCATCAAGCAGGTTTTGCGCCCGGACCCGAAACGTCCAGTTATCAGTCGGAAAGAAGAAATAGCTCAAATCCAGTGAATTGAATGGTTGCTCAAATGCATCTGGTGCACCATTTCGACCTGCATAAAACAGTCTTTCGCCATTAACGTTATACACCAGGCTGGCGGAATGACGACCGGTATCATCATCCCAGCCTAACTGTAAATTTAATGCATCAGAAGCGCCTGCCAGGTCACGCACCGGATTGGTAGGTGCATCTGCATTTGGTCCAGCAACCAGTTCAGAATCCAACAGAGTCAAATTACCCTGTATGAAAAAGCCCTGGAGTATATCAGCGACATCCCACAAGTCTTTCAGGAATTCCACTTCAAGGCCTGTAATCTCGGCACTTTGTGCATTTTGAATCTCGGTCGCCACAGCTTCCTCAAAAGCTGCTGCCTCAAAGAAATCGATGGGGTTGGTCATATCCTTATAGAACAGGGAGACCGTGAAGTTATCACCATTATCGAAAAACCATTCAGCCCGGGCATCATAGTTTTTAACCGTTGCCGGGCGTACATTGGAGTTGCCGCTGACAATAGCACCTGTGATCGGATCCAGGTAACTCGATGGTGTAATTTCACGCAAATCAGGTCGCACCAATGTTTCACTGTAACCCAGACGAAACTGAAAAGTTTCTGCCCAGAAATAGGGACGCATATAGGTAAATGACACAGTGGGGTAGTAATCATCATCAGCAAACAATGATTGTTGGAGAATAGCAGCATCACAACTGATCTGACAGCCATCGTATTCCAGCGGATCCCAAGGGATACCCAGTTGCTTGTAATCTTCCCAGCGCACACCCGCAGTCACTCGCCAGGTTTCATTGAGATTGTAATCAAGTTCACCATAGACGGCTGAATTATCTATTGCTGCCAGATAGCTCTCTCCATTACTGCCAACCACATCAAAAATAAAACCATTCGCACTATTTTGAATATTCGTATTGGAAAATATGGTAGACGGCAAACCAGTATAGGTAGCTGCGATAGTTGAATCTGGCGTGCCCATGGCAAACTGTAGCTGACGATAATTCCTTACCTTACGGGTATATTCATACCCACCGCTCAATTCCAAAATGGCATTATCCAGATAAAGTGGCAGCATGGCATTGATACCGGAACTTTCAACTTCATCTTCCAGATCAGTAAAGCGGAAGTTGGCCGTGTTGGTGCCCGGACGCAGACTCTGGGTTAATACATTTCCGGCAGCATCAACGGTAGTCTGATAGGTCACCTGGGTTTCATTTGGCAGAGATGTTTCAGCCGTGGAATCGGAAAAGTACCAGTCAAGCTCAAGATCAGATAACCAACTGAGGCCATCAAAATTTACCAGGTCCCTGGTCGTTTCTCCCAGGCGATGGGTTCCACGAATCTGATTAACCGTCAGTTCACGTTCTTCATATCGGGTACCAAAGTTTCTGAATCCTGCACCGTTATCAAAATCCCGGCTCGAGGTATAAAAATTACGGATGAAGGCATCATCATCAGTATTTCTTAATAACAGGGATGTCGTTTCGATGGTATGCTCGTCATACCAGGCCCAGCCAAAATTAAGATTTCCTGTCATATTGATATTCTGGGTAGTTTCATCGGTTTCGCTGAACTGATTGAAGGGCTGCCCCACTGATCTGTCTACACGTTCCCGGCTAGTTGTGGTTTTGCCGTATGCGCCAGCAACCAGAAATCCAAACTCCATACCATTATCAAAAAAGAAATTGTTACCAACATTGGCATCCATACTGATATTCGGATCATGTGACTGTCGGGTAACATCAATATTGCGATTTATAAGCAAGGCCAGGTCACGATTCACCGCCTGTGCACCTGAAAATGGGGTAAAGGCCGATGCCGGTTCATTGGCATTGATCACAGGTAAGATATCACTTGCGGACAGCGACCCACGATATAAATTTAATGCACTTTCCAAAGTTGGTGAAAGCCCGCGGGTACCATCATCGGTGCCCAACCAGTCATCACCGCCACCACTGTAACCCAGGGCACTACTACCCGTTGACTCCGTGTTATAGGAAGAACCGAGGTTGAATGAATAGGCTAACCCATCGGGAATACTCTGGGTTCTGATGTCAATCAGACCACCACTGAAAGAGGCCGGCATATCTGCAGCATAACCTTTCTGAACGGCAATGGATCTGACAATCTGGGTAGGAAATATATCCAGGGGAATTACATTCCTGGTTAAATCCGGGGAAGGTATCTGTGCACCATTCAACAATGAATTGGAATAGCGTTCTCCCAGGCCTCTTACAAATACATATTTATCGTCTATCAATGTTACGCCAGGTACACGACGCAAGGCGGTGGCAACATTGGAGTCACCTATTCGGGTAATTGCCGTTGTATCGATAAAATCTGCAACAACAGCACTTTGCTCCCGTTCCATGACAATCTCATCAGCTGAACTTTGCAGACGCCCGAGAATGACGATTTCTTCAATTGTTGCTGGTGGCTCCTGAGCCTCCTGGGCCTGCAACTGATGAGCTAAAAAGGTATTCAACATCAAAGCTGAAACTGCCACGCTCAATATTTTTTTCTTCATTACCATTACTGAAACCTTTACGCTAGTTGGCTGTAGTTAGTATAAAAGGGTGTTCTTAATGATTAAGAACACCCTTTTGCTTATCACTATTTATTCAGGACTCTGGTTCTATTACTCGAACCACAGAGCCTGTGCTCTGCTACCAGCATGCAGACCATAGGTCCAGCCAGCTGTCCAGTCATCAGTAGCCAGAACAGCACCAACAAAAGTCTCACCGCCAGCTGGGGTAGGAACCGTTTCACCGGTTATTGTCATACCAGCAGGAAGTACAGAATAAAAACCATCCAATATAATTAAAGCAGGGTTAGATGTAGCAGTAGGATCTTCACCTGCTTCTGCACTTTGATATGTGGCATTGTCAAATGCGCCTGTATCAAGCCAGGTTAAGGTAGATGCACCGCCACCAAGATCACCATCGACCAGATCCTGGCAGGCAAACACACTATTGGTAATTTCAAGATCGCCGGCCAAAGCAGCCGGACCACCTTCTTCATCGATTCTGACACACCAGTTGAAATCATCATCACCCAGTTTTTCATCACCACTGTAGGCAGTGGTAACAAGAGCATTTCGAATTACAGGAATGTGCGCTTCACGTATACGCAAGCCAGCACCCGGATCATGTGTGCCAACTTCATTGGCTGAAATAATACAGGTCAGGTTGATAAGGGTTGCTTCTGAATTTAAATCACGTGCGATCAGGTCAGCAACTGCACCAGCCGTTGCTGAAACGTCAGAATAGCTACCTACACCGTCAGATTCAACACAACGGTTACCATCAGTCTCGGACTGGATAACCAGAGCATTGGTAATGGTGCCACGATAACCTTCATCAATATCAATGGAGTCGTCTTTGGCATAGAGCGCAACATAGTTGCTGACATCTACAGCACCACCAAAGAATTCAATACCATCATCATACACACTGTAAACTTCAAGGAACTCCACAGTAGTACCGGAACCTACTGCATTAAAAGCAATTCCGTTTAATTCGTTTCCAGGGGCTACTTCAGCACCTGTGTGTTTTATGACTACGTAACGCATGGTGCCTGAATTATCGGCATCATTATTACCACCATAATTGGTTTCACCAGCAGAGGCCTGACCTTCAGCAACAACATGACATTCACTGGCTAACGCCAGGTCAACACCGCGCGTACCGGTGTATGCACATTTATTGGTTACACCGAACCCATTGATTACAAGACCGCCCCACTGCTGCACATCTTCGGGACCTACTGTGCCAAATACCGCATCAGTTTGGGAAGTAATGGTAATAGGCGCAGCAGGAGTTCCATTGGCAACAATCTGGGAACCTCGGTTAATCACCATGAAATCATCACTGGATTGAAACGCAAAAGTCGAACCCGCACCTATTGATAACGTTGGGCCATCTCCGCCTTCAGTGATACCAGCTGCTGTCAAGGCGGCATCGGTATTATGATTTTCACCAACCACGAGACTGCCTGCAAATACATGAACACCGTCATTAGGCAAATCCTGGAATATCACATCTACTGTCAGGGGATTGTCGATATCAACAAAAGCAGTGTCATACTGGCAGTTATTACCACTCAAGGTACCCTGAAAGGTCGTTCCACCTACTGTATAGGCGGCACAGACAGAATTGGAAGAACTGCCACCAGTAGTTGTACCACCAGTGGTAGTAGAGGATACAGAAGGTGCAATATTGATATCGCCTCCGCCACACGCTACCAGCGCTGCAGCTATAACATTTATTGTGAAAACTTTCTTGAAGGACATTCTTTACTCCCATAGATGTATGTGACACCTAGATGACACCAATGATGGCTGATTCACACTTTTATTACATTTTTATGACATTTTTGTAAATATTTCTTGACAATGGTCTTTATGTATATACATAATGAATGCAATTGATATTTATATGAGATATTTAATATTCACATAAAAATTAAATGCACCCAAATTACATGATAGACATTCAAAAGGAGGGTAAAGAAATGAAAAAATTGGGACTTATTTTACTGTTAGGTGTATCGGCTTTGTTGACCAATACTGCAGCGGCTCAAAATGTTGCGCCTGTTCTGGATGTTGCACCTGAATACCCGGTATCTGCAGTACGCAGGGAAATAGATGGCTTTGTAACAGTCAGGTTTGATATTGATCAAGATGGTAAACCACACAATATTGAAATTGTTGAAGCCAGCCCGGCGCGCCTGTTCAATAGCGCAGTAAGAACAGCTATTAAGCGCTCTAGTTTTGAACTGGCGGACGGTGTTACTTCTACCCGGGTAGAAAGAACTTACGTGTTTGACCACACTGCTGTGAATAACCTGGCCAATCGATTCAATTTTATGGAATCAGCACCTAACGTAGCAGCTAATTAAACCTTTTCCAATTGATATGCATAAAAAAGCCCGTACCTGGTACGGGCTTTTTTATTGGAAAAATTTTTTTCTTGTTTACCAGATTTTATTCAATTTTCCTCATGCTGTTTCAGGAAGCGGCGAATAAAGTGACGCACTTCCCTGGCGGCGCTGGTATCAAGATCATCACACAGGTCAATAAACGCATCTTTATCGTCTTTATTAAGACGAATGATTAACTGACTGTTTTTCTTTTTTTTCTCTTTAACCATAGCCAGACTTTTAAAATTTAATCAGGGACAGAAAGTATATACATTGAATATCAATTAGCCAAGATAATTTCACTGATCATCCGGAAGCGGAAATATACAGGTAAATTCAGAGCCTTTCCCAAGCTGACTGGTAATTTCAAGATTTGCATCATATCGATTCAAGATATGTTTCACAATTGCCAGACCCAGACCACTACCACCTATATTGGAACTTCGACTGCTATCAGTACGATAGAAACGTTCCGTTAAGCGAGGAATTGCTTCAGCACTTATGCCAGACCCATTATCCTGGACAGAAATGTTAATTGTGTCATCGTGCCTGAACACCTTCACATTAACGTCTATGCCTTCAGGATTATGATTAATTGCATTTAAGATCAAATTACTGAATGCACTATGCAGATCAGATTTCTGTGCCATCAGGTAAAGCTCATCAGGGCAATCCAGGGTAATGGTATATTTTCCCTCACTGACAATTTCAGCTTCCTCAATAATTGAACTCAGCAAAGGGAGCAATTTAATTTTCTTTTTCTTTGAGGAAACTGGCTGGGATTCAAGATTTGACAGTACTATCAAATCATCTGCCAGATCCTGCATGCGGATAACCTGTCCCATCATCTGCTCACAAGCTTTTAATACAGGTGGGTTATCAACAATCATGCCGTCAGTCATGGTTTCAAGGTAACCACGTATGACAGTGATTGGCGTACGAAGCTCATGTGAGACGTTACCAACAAACTCTTTACGCAAACGCTCTGCATCTTTCAGGGGAGTTATATCAGATATAACCAGAGCAATCTCTTCATCACCAAAACGTGAGGCTGTTATCATAAGCCATTTAGAGGGATTTGCTCTAGAGGGCAACTCAATCCGGCCAGTTATTTTTTTCTTTGCTAAATATTCGATTAACTCAGTGTTACGAACCAGACTGGTTATCTGATGACCCCGATCTGCTGTTTGCAACCCCAACTGTTGCTTGGCCGTGGTGTTCCACCATGACAGGGCCAGTTTTTTATCGAGAACCACAATCCCTTCATCAATGGCATGCGTTAATTGCGATGTTCGCTTGACTGCCTGCCGCATTCGCTTAAATGATTTTTTTTGTTGTTTTTTCTTTTTCTTCAGAGTTTTCTTTAATTCAAACCATATTCCTTTAAATTGGGGAGAGGGTTTTTTCATTCCTCGATCAACCCAGAGATAAAATCTGTAGGCTGAGCTTATATGCCAGAAAAAATAACATAGGACAAAAAATAACAGGCAAAAACTAAACAGGTTTAAAACCCAGCCAGCCAGTACGGACACCCCGAGTCCAACACCTATAAATTTTAGCTCAGTTTTAATACCTGCTAATGAGATAAATCTTTTCAATGAAAAGGTAGCCATTACTTTAGCCGGCAATTGGAATAATCAGTTAATCGTCAGCCAACTTGGTGGAGAAGCGATAGCCGGCACCCCTGACTGTCTGAACATGCTTGTCGTGCCCTTTTTTAGAAATTGCCTTTCTCAGGCGCCTGATGTGTACATCAACGGTTCTTTCATCAATATATACATTACCACCCCAGACGTAATTCAGAATCTGATCACGGGTA
>JAYPJO010000010.1:19358-22715 GCA_038128465.1 Gammaproteobacteria bacterium | reverse complement strand
CCGTTTTGTTCTGCCAGTCGACCGATGCGAAGACTTTGCGCAGGGTTGTCGGGTAACTCAACCGTACAATGTGAAGCGCCGAGTGCTTTTGCCACCCTGAAGCCATAATTGATCTCTGCATCAGAATTTTCAATTTCAAAAGCGCTGGGTTTCCAGGCATAGATACTGACGCCAGCATCTTCATACATCTGCCGCAGCTGTTCAAATCGGTCCATCGACACAGACGCGCGCCATGCAGCCAGTTCACGTTTGTAGACAGCCTCTGCCGCCAGCATTTCCTCGCGTTCCTGACGCTGGGCCGTAGTGAGTTCAGAAAGAGCCGGCCCGCCCCGACCAAAACCCGGAGGTAGTGGACTTTGTGGCCGGCCGGCAAAATTTTCTGCCGGATCACCCATGAGTTCAACCGCATTGATACCAGACTCAACAATATAGCCCAGCATGGCTTCGGCGCTCTGGTCTGGCATGCTGCGATAGGAATAGGTAATGGTACCAACCTGGACACCATTGAAAACGGAATTGGGTCGATTCAGGTTGCTGATAACAGCAGGAAAGCCTGGCGTGACTTTACTGGCCAAAACAGTTCCGGCCAGCATACTTGCGGTTGTTTTAAGAAATTTGCGTCTGTTGTTATTGGTTTTATTCATTGCTTTGAACTCAAGCGGTTTTCCTATGATTTCGCAAGTATAAAAGCTCAATTTGCGCAAAACCAGTTTATTAGCTAAAAGTTAGTGAGTCGGTTTGTATTTACCAAAGACAAGAGATGTTGGGAAATGTACTTTAATGAGGAGCCGTCCGAGGCAGGGATGCCGAGGCCGAGCGTACAGGGACCTATTTACCGCGTGCTCCGAATAAAAGTACATTTCCCTGAACATCTCGTAGAATAACAAAAGAAATTCAAACTGAACCACTACCAACTGAAGCCTGGTTTTTAATTCAGGCAGCTCAATGGTGCCTAAATTGTCTAGCTTGTCGGGCTAATGCTAGAATTCCACTGCTCTTAAAAATAATAATTACCAACCAAAGGGACATGTCGATGTCGCAAGCCTTTTTGCTCCGTTCTGTATCAACAAAAAACCATAAAGAATTTTTGTTAATACTCTTATACACCACACTTTTCCTTTTATTCTCATTGTCACCACATCAGGAACTACAAGCCGCCGAAGGGCCACCGGGTCTGGCTCAGGCTTACCCGCAACGTGAAGTGGACCCGGAAGCTGTCGCCAGGGGGCAGGAACTTTATAACACCTATGCCTGTGCTTTTTGTCATGGCGCTGATACCCGTGGTGGAAATGGCGGTCCCAGCCTGTTGCGTTCCCAGCTGGTACAGCGCGACGACAATGGCGAGACTATTGCCGGGGTAATTCGAAATGGCGTACCGGATACCCAGATGGCAGCATTTAATCTGAGCGATGATGAGCTGGCCGATATAGCCCAGTTTCTGCACAGTTTCGAATTGAACAGCCGTGACCCTGCACGTTTACCCCCAGAAAGCATAGTGACGGGAAATGCCGATGTAGGCAGAACCTTTTTTGACCAGACTTGCAGTGGTTGCCATTCAGTTAATGGTGATTTACAGGGCGTTGGCAGTCGTTATGGCGATGCCATGGATTTACAAACCAACTGGCTGATGCCGCAGAAAGCATCCCCGGTCACCGTTACCGTAACCAGTCGGGATGGTACTGAAGTCAGCGGTGAACTGGTCAATATAGATGAATTTATAGTGAGTCTGAGACTGCCTGACCGCACTCGCCAATCGTTCCGGAGACGTGGCAACGAGCCCCGGGTGGAAATCAATGATCCGCTCCAGCCTCACCGGGATTTGCTGGAAATATACAACGACACTGACATACATAATGTCACCGCCTACCTGATCACGATTCAGGAATAAGGCAACTACAAGGAGTCAACATGACCAGATCATTTTCTTTAAGCTTGATTACCAGTACTGTTCTGGCTGCAACAGTTTCCCTGGCACAGGAGCCAGACAGCGGCCTGCATCCGGATCAGATTCTGAATCCACTGCCCGATTCCTGGCCGACCTACTCAGGAGACTATACCGGCAGACGCTATAGCGAGCTTGACCAGATTAACCAGTCCAATGTCCAGAATCTCACGCTGGCCTGGGCTGCCCGGATAACGGCAGGTCCTAACGGCAATCCGGACTATATTGGCGGTTATGGTGAAGGTCAGCTTTTTGCCAATCAGACTGCCAACATCCGCGGTGGCGTCCTGATGGTGGATGGCATACTGTACATGTCAGCACCGGACAATGCCTGGGCCATGGATGCCCGGGACGGCACTGTACTGTGGCACTACTGGTGGAAAACAATCGGTGGTACGCACATCGGCAACCGCGGTATGGGTATGTGGGGTGATTACCTGTTTCTGGAAACACCCGATAACTACCTGATATCCCTGGATGCCAGGACCGGTGAAGAACGCTGGCATACCGAAATTGCCAGTTTTGATGAACAGTATTTTTCTACACCGGCCCCCATTGTCGTGGATAACCATGTACTGGTTGGTACCGGCAATGACCTTGATGCCCCCGGCTTCCTGCAATCTTTCGATCCGGTTACCGGTGAACTGCAATGGCGCTTTTATACGGTACCAATGGAAGAAGGCGATCCCGGACTTGAAACCTGGGGCAGCCTGGATGCAGCTCAACATGGTGGTGGCAACCCCTGGGTTCCCGGTTCCTATGATCCCGAAACAGGCTTGTATATTTTCGGTACCGGCGAGCCCAAGCCCGCCTATTTTTCGGGTCCGAGAGGGGATGGAGATGCCCTGTACACCTGCTCAATGATTGCGATTGATGTTGAAACTGGTGAAATGGCCTGGTATTACCAGACATCGCCCAATGACACCCATGACTGGGACTCGGCACAAACCCCGATACTGGCAGATATAGAAATCAATGGTGAAATGCGCAAGGTTGCCATGACGGCAGCCAGAAATGGTTACTTCTTCGTGATAGACAGAACCAATGGCGAGCATATCCTGACCACCAAGTTTTCACGAACAGCAAACTGGGCCTACGACGAATTAAATGCTCTGGGTCAGCCCGTCAGGATTCCCGAAAAGGATCATTTGATCGGTGGCGCACTGGTATCCAATGCCAACCAGGGGGCATCAAACTGGCCGCCTCCCAGTTACAGCCCTGACACCGGCCTGTTCTATGTACCCGTGGCGGAATCCTGGGCCATGTATTACACCGTGGAAACCGATCCCCGTGGTGCCATGGGCCTGGGTGGTAAACAGGAGGTCAATGCCGGCCAGGAGTCCTATTTGAATGCTATCGATCCGGTCAGTGGTGAGACAGTCTGGAGTATTGAATATCCCAATGGTGGCAGATTG
>JAYPJO010000010.1:15933-19293 GCA_038128465.1 Gammaproteobacteria bacterium | reverse complement strand
TAATCCTTATAATGGTGAAGTCCTCTTGCATTCCAGGTTGGGTGAAGTCAGTAATGCACCGCAAACCTACATGCTTGATGGACAGCAATATCTGCTGGTAGCTTCTGGCGATATGATCTACGCGTTTTCACTCTACCAGTGAGTTAAGAACACATAATTCCAAAATAAAAACTCAAAGCAGACAGGGATATAACATGGGTAGCAAAATTTACAGCCAGTTAAGTATCATGATGTTTCTGGAATTTTTCATCTGGGGTGGCTGGTTTGTCACGCTGGGTACTTTTCTGGGAAACAACCTTAATGCCAATGGCGCCCAAACAGCCATGGCCTTTTCTACCCAGTCCTGGGGGGGCATCATCGCGCCCTTTATCATCGGGCTGATTGCTGATCGTTATTTTAATGCCGAAAAAATACTGGGCCTGATTCACCTGGTTGGTGCCATCCTGATGTATTTGATGGCCGGAGCCGATGAGTTCAGTGCTTTCTATCCCTACGTCCTGCTTTACATGATTATCTACATGCCTACCCTGGCACTGGTTAATTCGGTTTCTTTCCGGCAGCTACAGGATCCGGCTAAACAGTTTGGCCAGATTCGGGTCTGGGGAACAATCGGCTGGATTGTGGCCGGCCTGGTGATCAGTTTCGTGTTTTCATGGGATTCATCAGCGGCCGTCGAGCAGGGCTTGCTAAGAAATACCTTTATGATGACGGCAATTGCCTCACTTGTAATGGGCGTCTATTCCTTCACACTACCAAAAACACCACCGGCAGAAGTTGACCAGGAAGACAGTTCGCTTGGTGCTCTGTTAGGACTGGATGCTCTCAGTATTCTGAAAGACCGCTACTACCTGATATTTTTCATAGCTTCGATTTTAATCTGTATTCCGCTGGCCTTTTATTACCAGTATGCCAACCCCTTCCTGATTGAAATTGGCGTAGAAAATGCCACCGGCATCATGACAATAGGACAGATGTCAGAGGTGATTTTTATGCTGATGCTGCCCATTTTTATTTTGCGCTTTGGCATCAAGGTAACCCTGCTGGTTGGTATGGGCGCCTGGTTTTTGCGATACGTGGTATTTGCCCTGGGTGATGATGGCTCCATGGTTTTACTGATTACCGGCATAGCACTGCATGGTGTCTGTTATGACTTTTTCTTTGTATCGGGCCAGATTTACACTGATCGCCGCGCCGGTGAACAATATAAAAGCTCAGCACAGGGGCTCATTACTCTTGCGACATACGGGGTTGGCATGCTGATTGGTTACTGGGCAGCAGGTCGCCTATATGATGCCAATACACTGGACAATGGTCATGACTGGGTTGTCATCTGGGGCTTCCCGGCCATTTTTGCCCTGGCCATACTGATTATTTTCGCGTTAACCTTCATTGACAAGTCAAGCAACCGGCAGGAAGCTGCTGAAGAAGCAGAAACAGGTGCAATAACACCTGCCAGTGATCTGCCCTGAGTATTCGTCTTAAGCGTATTTCTTGCCAAAGGATCAGTTAATGTCTGCAACAATCAGATATGGCATGGTCGGCGGTGGTGCCGATGCATTCATCGGTGACGTACACCGTCAAAGCGCGCGACTGGATGGCCGTTACGATCTGGTTTGCGGCGCTTTCTCATCCGATCCGAAAATCAGTCTTGAGTCTGGCCTTGCACTGGGCTTGCCTGAAGGGCGATGCTATCCGGATTACCTGAGCATGATAGAGGCTGAAGCTGGCTTGCCGGAATCGGAGCGCATGCAGTGTGTGGTGATTGTTACGCCCAACCACCTGCACTTCCCTGTAGCAAAGGCAGCCATCCAGGCCGGTTTTCATGTAATTTCAGATAAACCGGCAACCTTTGACCTGGCAGAATGCCGGGAACTGTCAGCCTTACTTGAAAGCAGTTCCTGCCAGTACGCCCTGACCCATCCCTACACCGCCTATCCCATGATCCAGGAAGCCAGGGAAAGAATTGCAGCAGGTGAACTGGGAAAAATCCGGAAAATTTTTGTTGAATATACCCAGGGCTGGCTGGCTGAAGCGATTGAAACCGGGGGGCAAAAACAGGCTGACTGGAGAACGGATCCACAACGTGCCGGCATCAGTTGCTGCATGGGTGATATCGGGGTGCATGCCTTTAATCTTGCTGAATTTGTTTCCGGGCTGGCGGTTGATTCCCTGAGCGCTGAACTTAATCGCATCGTATCGGGACGCTGCCTGGATGATGACGGTGCTGCCCTGTTGAAATTTTCCAATGGCGCATCGGGTGTTTTAATTGCCAGCCAGGTCTGCACCGGTGATGAAAACGATCTGAGGCTTCGCATCTATGGTGACAAAGGCGGATTAAGCTGGAGCCAGGAAGAACCCAATTCATTGTGGCTGAAATTTTCTGATCAGCCAACGCAACTGGTCAGGACGGGCAATCCCTGGACCAGCAAATCTTCTCTTAATGGGGTCCGTCTGCCAGCCGGGCATCCCGAAGGTTATATTGAAGCTTTTGCCAATATTTATAAAAATTTTGCTGATCACCTGCTTGACAGTGCTCTGGATAGCAAACCTGCCTACCCCGGCATACAGGACGCATTGCGTGGAATGGCTTTTGTTGAAACAGTGGTGGCCAGCAGTGAGCAGGATAATGCCTGGATGGATATTCCAGGTTAATCAACAGTGAACGAAACTGATTTTGTAGTGACATCAACGATACAGGGCAGAACATGAAAGGACCCGCTATTTTTTTGGCACAGTTTGCCGGCTCCGAGAAGCCATTTGATACACTTGAGAACATGGCGCAGTGGGCTGCTGGGCTTGGATACAAAGGGATACAGGTACCAACCTGGGACAGCAAACTGTTTGACCTTAAACTGGCGGCTGACAGTCAGACCTATTGCGATGAACTGACTGGCAGGCTGAATGATCTTGGTGTGGAAATAACTGAATTATCCACTCACCTGCAGGGCCAACTGCTGGCGGTGCATCCGGCCTATGCCGAGATGTTTTCGGGCTTTGCCGATCCGGCTATTAAAGACAAACCTGAAGCATGGCAAACCTGGGCCAGTGAGCAGTTAATCCAGGCAGCGAAGGCCAGTAAAAACCTTGGACTGAATGCCCATGCAACGTTTTCCGGCGCCCTGCTCTGGCATACTTTTTATCCCTGGCCACAACGTCCGGCTGGCCTTGTGGATGAGGGCTTCAGGGAACTGGCAAAACGCTGGCGACCGGTACTGGATGTTTTTGCTGAACAGGGTGTCGATCTTTGCTATGAACTGCACCCAGGTGAAGACCTGCATGACGGGGTCACCTTCGAGCTGTTCCTCCAGCATCTTGAAGACCATCCGGCTGCCACTATCCTGTATGACCCCAGTCATTTTG
>JAYPJO010000010.1:12060-15923 GCA_038128465.1 Gammaproteobacteria bacterium | reverse complement strand
GATTACCTGCAGTTCATTGATATCTACCATGAACGCATCAAGGCTTTTCATGTCAAGGATGCCGAGTTCAGACCCAATGGGCGGTCGGGTGTTTATAGCGGTTATCAGAACTGGATCGATCGTCCCGGACGCTTTCGCTCCTTAGGCGATGGCGAAATAGATTTCAGGCAAATCTTCAGCAAGTTTGCTCAGTATGATTATCAGGGTTGGGCTGTACTGGAATGGGAATGCTGCCTGAAGCACTCCGAGGATGGTGCCCGTGAAGGCGCTCCTTTTATCCAGAGCCGTATGATCCGCAGATCAGAAAAAGCCTTCGATGATTTTGCCGGGGTCGAATCGGACACGAACCTAAACCGAAAAATACTCGGGCTGAAAAGCGAGACCTGAGCTCTGTGCTGGCAGGAATTTACATCCTGCCCAATTCCTGCTGTATCCCGTTCAGAAATGTCTGCCGGAAGTCATTCCCTTACAATGGCAGCGCAAACGTGGACAGGGAATTGCCGGATATCACGGAGACATATTGCACACCATCCACCATAAAGGTGACGGGCGCCATTACAATCTGACCACCAAGATTGATATACCAGAGTAGTTCTCCGGTCCTGGCATCAATGGCATGAAAATATCCTTCACGGCCCCCCGTGAACAACAGATCTGAAGCAGTAGTGAGCATGCCGCTGTCACTGACATCAAATTGATCATAGGTCCATACCGGCTCACCCGTTTCCGGATCCATCGCTTTTAAGGAGCCGAATCCGACTTCATTGGTCCAGTTGTTGATCGGGTTGGTTCTGCCGATAGCGATAGTTGGTGAATCCTGAGTGGGCGCCACCACCGTAAAACCGCCTCCCACGAATGGAACGCCCGGTGTGTATTCCTGCTCTTCCGGCATGTAAATAGTGCCGTAATCCTCCCAGGCACTGAAGTAAAAAAGCCCGGTCCTGGGACTGAAAGAAGGCGGATACCAGTTAGTACCACCCTGATTGCCGGGAAAGGTCGGCATACCTTCCGGTTGTGGTGTAGGGATGGGCCTGCCGTTTTCATCCAGGCCACTTGACCAGTTAACCCTGACAAAGGGTTTGCCTAACATGAATTCGCCGGACTCCCGATCAAGCACATAAAAATAGCCGTTACGATTGGCCCACATCATGGCTTTCAGGGGTCTGCCCTGCCAGGTAATGTCTGCCAGTACAGGAACCTGTACTGAATCGTAATCATAGGCATCATTCGGGGTGAACTGGAAATACCATTTTATTTCCCCGGTATCCGCATCCAGTGCAAGCACGGAATCTGAATAAAGATTGTCGCCGGGTCGTTGTGCGGCATTCCAGTCCGGGCCAGGATTCCCTATTCCCCAGTAGGTGAGATTCAGTTCAGCATCAAAAGAACCGGTTACCCAGACAGACGCACCACCATGTTCCCAGTCATCCTCTTCCCAGCTGTCATGGTTAGGTTCGCCCGGTCCCGGGATCGTATAGGTTTTCCAGGCTTCTTCGCCGGTTTGTGCATCATAGGCGACAACATATCCCCGAATGCCCCACTCGCCACCACCAACACCGACAATGATCTTGTCTTTGACTGCCAGCGGAGCCATCGTGATGGAGTAGGCCTGATTGACATCGCCCACTTCCACATTCCACAACAGGCCACCAGTAATGCGATCTACAGCAATCAGACGGGCATCCAGAGTCCCCATGTAGACGATATCCCCCAGCACTGCGACGCCCCGATTATTGGCACCACAGCAAATCTCGGCAGTTGGATCGGGCACATGCCGGTATTTCCAGAATACCCGGCCGGTGATGGCATCCAGTGCCATGATAGTGTTTGGTCGTTCGGTAAGGTACATAATGCCATCGACGATAATCGGATTGGATTGCCATGCACCGAATACCTGGTTCTGAAGTGTCCACTGAAGTCTCAGATCCTGGACGTTGTCGGGCGTAATCTGATCCAGCAAGCTGTGACGCTGACTCAGATATCCGCCATTGTAAGTAAGCCAGTTCTCTGGCTCTTCTGATGCATTAAGAATTCTTTCGTAAGGTACCTGGGAGACAGCATTCAGGCTAAAAAGAGCAGTGAGAAGCAGCAGTACCACAAGTCGTAATTGATCAGTCATGTTTTTCATTATTGTCCCCTTAGTGTTAGCAGATAACCGACAAGATCAGCCACCTGATCGCTCGACAGTGAAGTAGGTTGTTTACTCGGTTGGTCACTGATCTGGTAAGTAGCAATATCGGATTTGCGTATGGATCGTAAGCGCTCTTCTGAATCTATCACCTGAACTGTGAAAGAGTCTTCATTAAGACGGCGACCGGTAATGGTTTCTTCATTGAGTGTCACTATCCTGATGGGTCGATTAATAGCTAACAGGACAGAAGCAGGATCAACCAGGTTCTGCTGTAATGACAGTGGAGTGCGAATAGCACCAATATTACTTAAATCCGGCGCAGTACGCGGCCCGACGCCATTAACCCTGTGGCAATCTATGCACCGGCCTTCGCCTTCAAAAAGCGCCTTTCCTCTAACCGGGTCGCCAACAATAACCGCTTCTGCATCAGGGTCGAAACCGGCCCTAATGTAGGCAAATACACCTTCCAGTTCTTATTCTCTCAGGATATCGTATGCATGCATGCGGCCGTTATCCATGCCGGTAATCATAAAATTTATCAGATCAGCATCTGACTGGGCATTGCGAAATTGACCGGTACGCAGGTTAATCCCATCTACCAGGTCACCCTGCGGACCATGACATAACTGGCATACACGGACATAAACAGCCAGCCCGGTCTGGATGGATTCACTGGTATATTGATGATCATCCGCGCTTTGCGCCGAGGCTTGTGTAGAGAACAGATACAAAAACGCAGTCAGTAGCAGCAAAGTCCGGGAAATCCGTGAAGATATTTTCATTGGCAGCTCAATTTTTTATTGTTTAAGCTATATATTACTGCCAGCCTGTCTATATAACCAGCCCTGTTGCAATGGCACTGATTGAATTTACCGAAGTTTGGATATGCAGGGGAACATACTTTAATAAGGAACCGTCCGAGGCAGGGATGCCGAGGCCGAGCGTACAGGGATGTATTTACAGCGTGCTCCGGATTAAAGTACGTTCCCCTGATCATCTATTCATCTATTTAGGTAACCAAAGGAATTCAAACTGAACCACTACCCACCCTGTAGAATATTGACTTTGCTACCTGATAACGTAATCTTGTTCCCAGCCAACTCGTCTTCCCAAAATGTATTCTGCTGAATAAATCATGTTGAAACTGCTTGGCATTGTCATCGTTGCCGTAGGTTTTGCCCTGCGACTTAATACCCTGTTGTCAGTGTTGGCAGCGGGCCTCATTACCGGGCTGATTGCCGGTTACAGTCTCAATGACATCATGGCCATGCTTGGCACCTTCTTTATTGAAAACCGCTTCATGACTCTGCCTGTCATCCTGATGATGCCGGTGGTGGGCGTACTGGAAAAATACGGCCTGCAGGAACGTGCTGCCATGGTAATCAGACAGGCTAGAGCTGCCAGCGCCGGGCGCGTATGTATGCTTTACCAGGTCATTCGCGAAGGCACGAGCATGCTGGGTATGCAGATAGGCAATCATGCCTCCATGGTCCGACCCCTCATTTCACCGATGGCTGAAGGTGCCGCCCGGGCAAAACAGGGTGGGCTTAACCTGGCACAGACTATGGCAGTACGTGCACACGCCGCAGCCTCGGAAAACATCGGAAACTTTTTTGCGGACGACATCCTGGTTGCCGTCGGGCCGGTTTTATTGATGAAAGGCTTTTTTGATACTGCCGGGGTAGAGGTGGAAATTCTGCACCTGGCCTGGTGGGGACTGCCTACCGCTTTA
>JAYPJO010000010.1:2158-12050 GCA_038128465.1 Gammaproteobacteria bacterium | reverse complement strand
TGGGCTGGTGGCGCAGCCATTTGCTGGACAGGCGCCTGCCACTAATTACTAGTCCGGAGCAGCAACATGCTCCTTAAACTGGACTATTTTTTCGTTCTGGCAGGACTGTACCTGGCCTTTACCGCTTCTTTGGTGGCAAGGGATAGCAGCCATTCACACCGCTGGGGGTCTGCCATCTTCTGGGGCCTGTTGTCTGTTTTGTTTATCGCCGGGCCAATATTGCCGCCTGTGGTCGTTGGCTACCTGGTATCCCTGATGGTTATCCTGACTGCCCTGAAACTTGTTAATGCGCCTGATGCCAAGGCCCCCGACCAGGAAGCTCGCCAGGCATCAGCCATTGCCCTGGGCAACAAACTGCTTGTCCCAGCCATCACCATCCCCCTGATTGTGATAGTCGGCAGCTATATTTTCCGCATAGTCAGTTTTGGCGATCTGCGTATTACCCTGCCGGAACAGGCCACACAGATAGCGCTGGGCCTGGCCACCCTGGTTGGACTCGCGATGGCAATAAGGGTCTGCAAGGCACCCTTAAAGGAACCCATCCTGGAAGGCAGTCGCCTGCTGGAAATCCTGGGGTGGACCCTCCTCCTGCCACAAATGCTTGCCGCTCTTGGAGGCATCTTTGGTCAGGCTGGTGTTGGCGATGTCATTTCTGAACTGGTAGCAGGTATCTTACCTGTAGCCCTGCCACTGGTTGCTGTCATTGCCTATTGTGCTGCCATGGCCCTGTTCACGATGATCATGGGCAATGCCTTTGCTGCATTTCCGGTTGTCACGCTGGGCATTGGCTTGCCTTTTATCGTGGAAGCCCATGGTGGTAATCCGGCTATCATGGGAGCGCTGGGCATGCTGTCCGGCTATTGTGGTACGCTGCTGACTCCAATGGCCGCGAACTTTAACCTAGTGCCGGCACTGCTGTTGGAAATCCCTGATAAAAATGCAGTGATCAAGGCACAGGCGCCGGTGGCGATTGCGATCTGGCTGTTCAATGTCTTAACCATGTATGTATGTGTGTATAGATTCTGATGACTGATAACACTGAAAAAGTAATTTTACTGACCGGTTTTGAGCCCTTTGCCGAGCATACAGCAAATCCTTCCGAGCAGATTGTTCAGGCACTGGATGGCCAGATGATCGGCGATTGCCGGATCAGGGGACGGGTGTTACCGGTTGTGTTTGGCGAAGCCGGGGATATCCTTGTTCAGGCCATCGAAGACCTGAATCCTGAACTGGTGATCTGTTTGGGACTGGCAGCGGACAGAGAAGGTATAACCGTGGAGCGACTGGCGGTGAACCTAGATGATGCCCGAATTCCGGATAACAAGGGTACGCAGCCGGATGACCAGGAGATTATTGTGGGTGGTGAGACAGTCTACTGGTCGACATTGCCGGTGAAGGAAATAGTCAATGCTTTAAATAAAGAAGGCATAAACGCATCACTGTCGATGAGTGCAGGGAACTTTGTATGTAATCATGTTTTTTACCGCCTGATGGCCTGCCTGAATGACAGGCCAGAGATCAGGGGAGGCTTTATACATTTGCCGGAAAATCCGGATGGTGGAACTAATCTACAGGATGGGATCAGGATTGCACTTGAAAAGCTATGTCAGGTTGAAACCTGACTTTCAAATGCTCATTACCAGATTCAATTCTTTTTGGTAGTGGCTCAGTCTGAATTTCACAATAACCCAATATGATGGGGAATGTACTTTAATGAGGAGCCGTCCGAGGCAGGGATGCCGAGGCCGAGCGTACAGGGATGTATTTACCGCGTGCTCCGAATAAAAATACATTCCCCTGAACAACTATGTAAGCAGCAAAAAAATACAAACAGAGCCGCCGTCCTCATATACTTTGGTTATTGCACAGGCAATAGCGTCGTATTATTGATTCAGCTGCCTGTTGGCTTCCTCTATCAGGTAAGCACGAATTCCTGCTGTATCTTCAGCATCAAGTTCTTCAGCAAATGACACCATGCCACGTTCACTCAGGATGCCGCCAAGGACAACCGCATCAAAACCTTCCTGCGAAGAAAGAAGCGGCGTTCGGTGCAAATCAGGAAATACGCCACGAGTCAGAAAATTAGTGTTTTCGCCATGGCAGAGAACACAGTATTCTGCATAGGTATCTCCACCCGCAGCGATCACTTCAGCCGAAGCAGTGGATTCAGGTGGATCAAGTTCACGTCCGGTAAACTCCTGAACAGGAGGCAGAGTCGCATCACCACCAAGTTTGATCACCAGCAAGCGTGAATAATTTGGCGCATAATAACCACCTTCGGTTCTGCTGCCAGTAACAATCGCGATATATTGCTCATCATCAAGCATGTAACTTGCTGCACCGGCAACAACCCCGGTTTGCACTGGCATAGTCCACAGTTTTTCACCACTTTCAGCATCATAGGCAGCAAATTCCTGGTTTGTGGTGTTGCCCTGAAAAACCAGATTACCGGCTGTCGTCATGGTGCCACCACCGCGACCTGACCCAAAAGATACATTCCATACCTCCTCCTGGGTAATTGGATTCCAGGCGACCAACCGGCCTTCATTCATCGGCTCCATCTGTCCTTCCTGCCCTGCAAGCGCTCTACCGGCAATGACATCAACCCCCAGGTTGCTTCCCCTGTCAGTGACAGTGAAATCATCATCAGACACAAATCCAAACGAACTGCGTATTTCCGGGATATAAACCAGTCCGGTATCGGGGTTATAGGACCAGGGGTGCCAGCTGTGCGCACCTTCAGGTCCCGGAATAACAATATGGCCCTGATCACTAACGTTGTAACGTGCTTCAGGGATTTCTATGGGGCGGCCGGTTTCGATACTGATACCACTGGCCCAGTTGACAGTTGAGAAAGCTTCGGCTGAAATCAGCTCGCCGCTTTCTGCATCCAGCAGGTAAAAGAAGCCATTTTTGGGCGCCTGCATAACCACCCGTCTCTCCTGCCCGTTAATAAACAGGTTGGCTATCATGATAGGCTGGGTTGCCGTGTAATCCCAGGTTTCCCGGGGCGTCGTCTGATAATGCCAACGGTATTCCCCGCTATCAGCATCTAATGCCACAATGGAAGAAAGAAACAGGTTATCGCCACCACCAGGGCTGCGCAATTCCGCATTCCAGGGAGATCCGTTGCCTACACCAAAATATATCTGGTCCAGAACCTGATCGTAAACAATGGCATCCCAAACCGTACCGCCACCGCCCAGCGTCCACCATTCACCGTTCCAGGTTTCTGCCGCCAGTGCCAGAATCTCGTTTTCAAAACCTTCAGCCGGATTGCCTGGCACGGTATAAAAACGCCATAACAACTCGCCATCGTTTGCATCATAGGCTGAGAGGTAGCCTCGCACACCAAATTCAGCACCACCCTGGCCGATCAACACCATTCCCTTGACGACCCGGGGCGCGCCTGTAATTGAATAGCGCCAATCCTCATCAGTTGTCTGAATACTCCAGATTTCTTCGCCGCTGGATGCATCAAGCGCAACCAGACGACCATCCAGTGTGCCCAGATATATTTTGCCTTCCCAGGCTGCAACTCCCCTATTGACCACATCGCAACAGGCATTAACCGCCCACTCACCGGGTACTGCTGGGTCGTAGAACCACAATTCTTCACCCGACAATGCATCATAGGCATAGACCTTGGACCATGCGGTTGATACATAAACAGTGCCATCGATGACCAGCGGAGTCGCTTCCTGTCCGCGGTTGGTATCAAAGTCTGCAAACCAGGCCAAGCCCAGTTCATTAACATTCCCGGTATTTATCTGATCCAGTGGGCTGAAACGCTGCTCATCATAGTTGCGACCATAACTCATCCATTGTCCAGGTTCGGCATCTGCATTTTGCAGGCGTTCAGCATCGACCAAAGCATAAGTGCTGTTTTCAGCTATATCAGTAGCCGCACTGTTCGCCTGGGGATCTTCCTGATTGGAATTACCACAGGCGCTCACAAAAATGACTATGAAAATACAAAACAATAACCTGGACATACGCTACGCTCGCTCTTTCTTCATAATTATATTTATGGATGAATTACTGGTGTACGTTAACCAGTCGTCGCAACCTGTTCATATTTGACGTTGCTGTCTGTTGCAGACTGTGGGTAACGCAGAAATAACAAAAAGACAGCGGCTAAAAGTGATCCCAGGGCCATATAAACAGACACAATGGATACATCATTGGGAATACTGAACAGGAATCCTGCCAGTATGGGTGAAAAAATGGCACCGCCCCGACCAACACTCATGGTGAAGCCCGTGCCAAATGCTCTACTGTGCGTAGGATAAATTTGTGCCAGAGACGCGTAACTTGCAGCTAGCCCAGAAACACAGAAAAAGCCATTAACTGCACAGAAAAAAGTCATGACGTTCAGGTTGGAGGTCGCGTTACCAAAGATAATAACTGTCACACCCGACATGACCAGCACCGTAAAAAACAGCTTCTTCAGATCAAAACGTTGTGCAAGAAATCCGAAGGTGATGCCACCCAGAGCACCGCCCACATTGGCCCAGGTCAAGACAAAACCTGCTGTCGAGGGATGATATCCCATTTGCACAACAAGTGTCGGCACCCATTTTAGTGGGAAATAAAAAGTAACAGCATGCAGGACGTAAACCACGGCGATAAAAATTGTCTGTTTTCGATAATCAGGACTGAAGATTTCTGCAATAGAACCATTGTTATCTTCTTCACTGGCAGGTTTTGGCGGTAATTTTTCTATCAGACCATGACCCATTTTTGCCAGTGCCTTGTTGATGGCCTCAAGCGCATTTGCAGGATTTTTACGAACCAGCCACTGTACCGGTTCAGGCACCAGAAAAAACACCAGCGGGATGCAAGCTGCAGTGACAGCTGAGCCAAAATAAAAGACCGAACGCCTGTCATACATAGACAACAGTTTTGATGCTATATAACCGCCCACGACTCCACCAACAGAGAAACCCATAACCATCAGGGAAATACACAATTTTCTGCGTTTCAGACTTGAATACTCGGCGACCAGCGCATTACAGGTCGACAACATGCCCCCCAGACCAATACCAGTAACAATGCGGTAAATGGATAACTGGAAAGTATCCCCGGCATAGGGAACGCCGAGCATACCGGCCAGCATCAATACCAGGCACGCGAGTGCAGCATTGCGACGCCCGAAATTGTCGGCAAGTCCTCCCAGAATCAGGGCACCTATACCCATTCCTACCAGCTCCATGGAAAGTACGATACCCAGCGCTGTTGGAGCCACGCCCCATTCTCCAGCGATACCCGGTGCAGCAAAGCTGATAGACAGAAGATCAAAACCGTCAAGTGCATTCAACAATATCGCTATGAAAACAACAACTATCTGCATAGTGGACATGTTTGATTCTTCAATCAGTTTTACTGGATCATTTGATGTGCTCATGAGGAGTCCCCTGTATTGTTTTTTTTATTATTTTCTAAAAATTCTTGATAACACCGTTTCTAAAGATACCTATTGAAGCCCTGAGTTTAAACCAGGCCAACACTGTCAGCATTTACCCAGTTCCCATGTAAACCAAAACGAAGCCTGATGGGCAAATTGATCACGGCAATAGGCCCCTTATCTATTTCAAGGGCATCGAACAGCAACAAATCGCTGGTATGGGTAGCCAGCCTGTTACAAACCATGATTATCCAGCCATCACCTTCAGGCGCATCAGCTGATCTGGGGATAAAACAGGGTTCCTGGACACTTGATGTAGGTCCAGCCCACCAGACTTTTTCTTCACCCGTTTCAAGGTCAATAAAACCAAGACAGTTCATTGCCAACTCAGCGGCTCCGCCTCCTTTTGCCTCAACATTTCTGCTGGGATCCATCACACAAACCCAGCCATAACGATATTTTTTACTGGCGTAGCGGTCATCTATCCTGGGGAATTCAGCAACCATATCACTCAAACGTGTCTCTACATATTTGTCTGAATCAGAATCCAGATCCGCAGTCCACCGGGTCATGCGAGTGACGCCTTCCTGTCGGTTAAAAGGTGCACCATGAATATCAGGAAAGAAAGGGAAAAAATTATTCATCGCTACCGGCATATCAAGATGAACTTTGCTGCCCTCCTGATAGGCATTCATGACATGAGCGCAAAAACGGTTATCACCCTCAAACCAGCGAACATCATCTGCTGTTGCATCAGGTTTTCGTGGTACGACACCCAGATAAGTAGGCAGGGTTGTATCAAAACCAAAATGTGGCAGACCTGCTTCCAGTCTTTCCCAGTTGCTGGTGATGGGTGATACAGAAAACAAGGCATAATTCTCGGTAATGGCGAAGTCATGCATCATGCAATAATACGGAGTCTCAAACCAGATATCGTAAAGCAGCTCACCTTCCGGGCTGATTTCATAATAGGTCATATCTTTTGTCAGGATGCCCTTGGATGCATAACCAAAACCAGCCATGCTGCCAGTGTCAGGATCAACCTTCGGGTGTGCCGTAAAGGTTTCACCTTTCATCTTGCCATTAAAATCAGTATAACCATCTGTTTCCATGCTGACTGGATCCATCACCAGCGGCGGTGAATCTTCTTTCAGGCCATAGAGTTTACCGCCATGCAGAAATGCATTGGTGTTGGCTGTCCCGCGGATTTTTCCTTTAACCTCGGGATCATCCGTAAGCGGATTTCTGTAGGCACCAAAAAGTGCCTTGCCAGCGGCATTTTCCAGTTTCCATTTATCAGTCTTTGCCCAGCGCTGCTTGAAATCAATGCGTCCATCCTTGATACGAAACCTGCTGATCATGCCATCACCATTAAAGGCAATATCATCACCCAACCTTGGAGGAAACTGTGGGTCCGGTTGCACCCGATAAAACGCACCATCCAGTTCCAGTGGGATAGCCCCTTCCTGCAGGTTTAAATATGAAATATCTGTCTCTATACGTGATGGTGTATTAAACCCCGTAAAGCTTGGCGTTTCGGGAAAAGTGGTCATGATGGAACTAAACCTCAGCTTGTTATGATTTGATCGAATGTAACATACATTATCACGTTATTCTATAGAACAGAACATTGTTCTATTAAAATTGAACGCAGCAAATACCAAGTCCAGACAAGTACTTCTTGCGTGACAATAATTAAATGGTTTATATTAGAACATTATTCTACTAGACAGAACATCTCAGGCGGGAAGTATTTTGAAAATAGCTCGATTCAATGAGGGTCGGATAGGTATTGTTGACAATGACAACATTGTTGATATTACCGAACATCTGAAACTGGATATAAACAGCTGGCCACCTGTTGCTGCAAACCAGCTTATTGCCGACTTTGATGCACACCTGCCTGACATTATGTCTTTCCTGGAATCAGCAAACAGTATTCCTCTTGCTGAAGTGACATTGCAGACGCCTGTACCATGGCCAAACAAAGTGATTGCCTATCCGGTTAACTATCACGCCCACGGCAAGGAAATGCAGGCGAATTACCGGGCGACGAATCAGGGTTTTTTCCTGAAACCCAGTTCTGCTGTCAGCGGCCCGTCTGACGCCATAGTGTTACCCGACCTGCCGGGAAGGGAAATTCATCATGAATGCGAACTGGCGATCATAATTGGCCGACAGGCAAGAAGCATCGACCGAAATGACTGGCAAACCTATGTATTTGGCTACGCCTGCCTTCTGGACATGGTTGTCCGCGGCAAGGAAGAAAGGGTCATAAGGAAAGCCTATGACACTTTCTGCCCAGTTGGACCATGGATAACAACTGCCGATGAAGTGACTGATCCGACTTCGCTTGAAATGAACCTCTGGGTTAATGAAGAGTTAAGACAACATGCCAATACCAAGGATCTGGTGCTGGATATCCCGGGCATGATCACCACAGCGGCAGCCGTAATGACACTTTACCCTGGTGACATTATCGCAACCGGCACACCTCAGGGAGTAGGCCCTGTGAAAGCTGGTGATAAAGTCAGGATAAACATCGGGCAGGTCGGTGAAATGACACTGGATGTTATAGCCGGTAACAATGGCCATACTGAAGTCTTTGATAAACCGTATGAACCCCAGATTGTTAAACAATAACCATGAAAAACAGTCTGCAAATAAATACGCTTGATAAGCTTTACGACAGCTTTGAAGCTTTACATACAGAAGGTGGCTGGCACAGGAAATTCCCTGCCCTGTGGCCTCAACCTGAAGCACATTTTCTGCCCTACATCTGGCAGTATGAAAAAATAAAACCTGTTTTGATGGCTGCCGGTGAGCTTGTGGCCGCTGAAAATGCAGAGCGTCGAAATCTGACCATGCGCAACCCGGTTGCCGGTAACAGGTATGCCACGGTCAGAACCATTGTGGCGGCCTACCAGATGATCAAACCCGGTGAAATTGCAAAATCACATCGCCACACACCAAACGCCTTGCGTTTAATCCTTGATGGTAAAGGAACCTTCACCACAGTCAATGGCAAACGGCTCGAAATGCGCCCGGGTGATGTGTTACTGACCCCCAGCTGGAGCTGGCATTCACATGAATGTATTGGAAACGAAGACTGCTACTGGATGGATTTTCTGGACGTCCCGCTGGTACATCTGCTGGAACCCATGTTTTTTGAACGGCACCCTGACGGGCTTGAATCTGAGGTTGAAAACCTTGAAGAAGCGCCGCTGGTTTTCCGCTGGGAAGATACTTTGCAAAAACTGGATGCAACTGGTAAGGATGATTTTGCAGATGCTGACCAGGTCATCGAACTGGGCTCCCCTGCTCTGGCTTCCATCGCACTTCACATGCTGCGTTTTTCTGCTGGCAGTTCTTCAGCAAAACTTCAGACAACTGCCAACAACATATTTGCCGTTATAAAAGGAGAAGGTAAAACAATTATCGATGACACTGAATTTGCCTGGGCTGTTGGTGACACAATTGCCGTGCCTTCCTGGCGACCTTACCAGCATCATGCCTCAAGCGATGCAATTTTGTTACGGGTAACAGACAGTCCCGTCATGAAAAAACTCGACTGGCTGAGAACCAGCATTTCAGATAAATAAAACCATTAACAGGGAAAATTCATGAACAATTCATTGAAAGTCATTATAGCCGGTGGTGGAATTGGCGGCGCAGCTGCTGCACTGGCATTATTGCGCAAGGGCTTTGATGTAGAAGTTTATGAACAGGCCGCTGAATTGGGTGAAGTTGGTGCTGGTGTGCAAATCAGCCCAAATGGTTCAAGGGCGCTGGATTATCTTGGGGTTTTCAAAGAACTTGAAAAAGTTTCCTGTGCCCCGGTGAGAAAAGAGTTTCGCCTCTGGAATTCCGGCGACAGTTGGCCCATGTTCGATTTAGGGGAAATTGCCATAGAAAAATATGGCTTTCCTTACCTGACCGTTTACCGCCCGGATTTGCTTGGGACCCTTGTTAATGCAGCTCGTGAAATCAAGCCTGATGTCTTTCATCTGGGGCAGCCTGTAACAGATATCCTTCAGGATGAGAACAATGCAACACTGATTTTACAGGATGGCAGTTCGGCTACTGGCGACATCCTGATAGGAGCTGATGGCATCAAATCAACCATCCGTCGACAGCTTTGGGGACCAGACAACCCAAAATTTTCGGGCATGATGGCCTGGCGCGCAGTCATTCCCATGCAAAACCTGCCTGAGCATATGCAGGTCATGGTTGGTTCAACCTGGATCGGCCCGGGACAGCATCTTGTCAATTACCCCCTGCGCGATGGCGAACTGATGAACCTGGTTGGGACCGTCGAGCGTCCTGACTGGAAAGTAGAATCCTGGACTGTTGAAGGCACAACAGAGGAATGTCTCAATGATTACAGTGGCTGGCATGAAGATGTACAGTTACTGATCAAATCTGCACCGAGACTGCTCAAATGGGCGTTTGGTGAACGCGTACCAATGAAAACATGGAGCAAGG
>JAYPJO010000010.1:850-2148 GCA_038128465.1 Gammaproteobacteria bacterium | reverse complement strand
CTTTAATGGGTGATGCCTGTCATCCCACGCTACCCTTTCTTGCCCAGGGCGCTGTCATGGCATTGGAAGATGCAGTCGTACTTTCCCGATCTTTGGAAAAGTACAGCGATGATCCTGTAACTGCCCTGAAAAACTATGAACAGGCCCGTGCAGAAAGAACCTGCAAAACTGTCAAGGAAGCGCGTAAAAATACAGACCGGTTCCATAGCTCGGAATTAATCAATAAAGAACGGGCAGAAAAATATCTGCAGAAAGAGATGGGCAAAGCACCTATTCATGATCGTTATAACTGGCTTTATCAATATGATTCAACCAGCCAGGCCATATAAACAATGCCAAACTCAGTTTTAAATTCAATGATGCCCGCTGATCTGCTGGAAGGTGTGCGCATTCTGGATCTGACAAATGTGTTATCAGGCCCCTTCTGCACTTACCAGATGAGCCTGCTTGGTGCGGAAGTCATAAAAATTGAAAACCCGGATGGCGGCGATCTTGCCCGGCAGCTAGGCGCAGACCAGCAGCTGAATCAGAAACTGATGGGGGCCTCTTTTCTTGCCCAGAATTCAGGAAAAAAATCCATCACCCTGAACCTGAAACACCAGGACGGCGTCGATCTCTTCAAAAAACTGGTCGGGACGGCAGATGTCGTCGTTGAAAATTTCAGACCCGGCGTCATGCAGCGACTGGGTCTTGACTATCAATGCCTGAAAGAAACAAACCCTAGAATTATTTACTGTGCCATTTCAGGCTTCGGCCAGGATGGTCCGCTGAAAAACAACCCTGCCTATGACCAGATCATTCAGGGACTGTCCGGTGTGATGAGCATTACCGGAGATGCGGCAGAAGGAACATCTCCCCTGCGAGTTGGTTTCCCCCTGTGTGACACTGTCGGTGGTTTAACAGCTGCCTATGCCATAGTCAGTGCCCTGTTCAAGAGAAACCGAAGTGGTACGGGTCATTTCATTGATGTATCCATGCTTGAATCAACTCTGGTGACACTGGGCTGGGTAATTTCCAACTACCTGTCTGCCGGCGTCCAGCCTGCAGCCATAGGCAATCAGAATATGACAGCTGCGCCTTCTGGCGCTTTTCAAACCGGTGAGGGCCTGATCAATATAGCTGCCAACAAGCAGGCACAGTTTGAAAAACTTTGCGAACTGATTGGAAAAAATGATCTGAAAACTGATGAACGTTTTGCCCTCCCCGAGAGTCGGAAAAAAAACCGGGAAATACTGAATGCAGAACTGACACGAAGTTTACTGGATCATACTGCAGAATACTGGGAAGAATTATTCAAC
>JAYPJO010000010.1:0-840 GCA_038128465.1 Gammaproteobacteria bacterium | reverse complement strand
CCGGGCGTATTCTGAGTGTTCCCGAGATACTTGAACACCCCCAGATAAAGGGTCGTGGGTTAATCCAGGAATTTGAATCAGACATTCTCGAATCGGGTATGTTCCGGGTCACGCGGGCTGGTTTCAAACTGTCTGACTGTGAACCCACGGCCAGGTCAACACCACCTGAACTGGGACTGCATACCGATGAAATTCTTGCCGAGCTAAAAATAAGCGAGGAGAAACGGGACAGTTTAAGAACTGCAGGAGTTATCTGATGCTCAGGGCTTATTTATTCAAAATCTCAGAATTTAGAAAACAGGTCAGGGCTGGCACCCAGAACAAGGCACAAGTCCTTCACGTCCTTTCCCAAAATCTTGCTTATCCTGTTGGCGGTCTGTTTGGTAAACCGGTAAGCCGGCCCGGTAACACTCACAACCCCGATAAACTTATTGCCCTCACCAAAAACAGGAGCTGCAACACCAGCCATTTCAGGATTTCTTTCACCAAAAGAACTTTCACAAAAATTTTTGGAGTTCAGGCTTTCTGGAATACTATCTTCATATTTAAGAAAAACCTTGGCACTGGCTCCGCCTTCAGCAATCAGCATGGTGTCTCCCGTCTGAAAGCTGTCACGAACCCGCAGGCTGGTATTGTGGCGAAAAAGAATTTGCTGGAACTGCTCTTTACGTACAAGATAGGAAGCACTTTCATTAACCTGCTCTACGATGACGGCAAGCACAGGTTCAATAACTTCCCGCAACTCAAAAGATTCATGGAAAATATTACCAAGCTCACCAAGTGTATGACCAAGTTTGTCTTTACCGTCACTGACCTGACGTAGATACGCGTATTTTTCCA
>JAYPJO010000009.1:0-22925 GCA_038128465.1 Gammaproteobacteria bacterium | reverse complement strand
GCCCTACGATAAATGGCCGGTAGCCCGGTTCACAGGCATTATTTAATAATGGCGAGGCTGCCGCACAAGCGTTTACTGTACCCTGAAAATTAACTTCGAATACCCTGCCAAAGGCTTCCAGGTTGAAGTCCGGCAGGTCAATATATTCGCAGACGCCCGCACAAAGAAAAATACCATCAAGGCTTTCCAGCTCCGGCATTCGGGTACTGAATAGCGTCGTCATTTCTCTCCTGCTGGTCACATCACAGTCCAGTATATGAATCTGATCCGGATACTGTTCTGCAATTTTTAGCAGCTTGTCAGTACGGCGGCTGCTGATGATTAAATGATGCTCTTGCTTGGCCAACTCAATTGCCAGGGCATTGCCGATGCCCGAGCTGGCTCCGGTAATCCAGTAAGTTTTTTTAGCTTTTTTCTGCATGCGCACTACCCTTCCTGCCGCATGCGTAGTTTTAACATTCTGATAAATCTGCCCAGTACCGGGACATTCTCATACACCAGAGCACCCAGATCGTAGCAGTCTTCATGGTAGTAAACTTTGGACGTCAATTTTATCAATGACATGCCTTTGACTTTTACAGGCCGGCCTTTATTCAGACGTTTATGGACAAACGTCATTTCCCAGCTCAGGTGGGCGCTGTCTTCTGACTCAATGACTTCTAAATACTCCATTTCGTAATGCAGCATGTTTTCTGCCATGCGCCTGAGATAGGATTTCAGGGCCAGACTGCCCCTGAGTGCATGTACAGGATCAACAAACTCAACGTCCTGCATGTATACCTCATCAATGTCAGAAAGTGAGTCTTTGGAAAAATCACGGTAAAACTCCATAATTCTGGCGACCACACTCTTACTGGCCGTATTCGGAATGGATAGCTTGGTTACATTAGACATTTTTTTACCAGGGTGATATTTGCACATTGATACGCAGTTAGATTATTTTTGGATTAATCCTATTTAATTTAAGGAAAACGGCAACTGGTGATCCGTAACTGAACATTCCTCGTAAGAAGAATAAATTGGTTTTATAGAAAAAGCGTGGTCATCAATGCCGCAGATAATGCAAACAGAAGAACCATCAAGTCATGACAAGGCCGACAAATGGAATAAGCTACTGGTTTCAGTTGCCAATGACAGGAATCGTACGGCTTTCCAAACCCTGTTTGAGCACTTTGCGCCTTTGATAAAGGCTTATGCCTACAAAGTTACCGAACTGAGTAAGGCGGATATTATTGCTGAAGAGCTGGCCCAGGAGACAATGGTAAAAGTCTGGTTGAAAGCCCATACCTTTGACCCTGAAAAGTCTGCTGCCAGCACCTGGATTTTCACTATTTCCAGAAATACCCGAATTGATTTAATCAGAAAGTATGCAAAACAATGGGAAGCTGATAATAGCGAGTTTGATGAAAACACTCTGACGGCAGATGATATCTGGCCTGGACAGGTAGATGATGTTTATACCCAGATCGAGTCTCAGCACACGCGTAAGAAAATAACGGAGTCCATCAATACGCTGCCCATTGACCAGATCGCCGTTATAAAAAATATATTTATTGATGGCCTGTCTCACTCTGAAGCTGCTGAAGTGATGAATATTCCTTTAGGCACAGTTAAATCCAGGGTGCGGCTTGCCTTACAAAAACTTAAATTGAATATTGAAGTTTAAGGTGAAAAAACACACATTATGACTAAATATCATCCAGACACTCGCTTTTTATCAGATTTCGCCGCTGGAAGCCTGCCAGTCTCTCAGGCTCTTTGTGTTTCTGCACATTTGCACTATTGCGAGGGGTGCAGAGTGAAAGTCAGCCAGCTCACTGAGCTGGGCTCAACACTGTTTGAAAAAATAAAACCAGTCGCGCTGGAGCAAGATTTTTCTGACCTGATGCAACATATAGAGTCTATGTCTGAAGCTGACATTCAGGTCACCTGCAAGACTGAGCACAAAGCAGAAAAAAAACCAGCATTACCTGCAGCACTCAACAAAATCACTGATAATGATCTTGAGTCCTTAAACAGGCATGGTATTGGCAGTAATTTTCGATATGCCGACCTGAACATTGGCGATCCTCAGCGTGAAACCTCATTACTGAATATCAAGGCCGGAGGCAATGTCCCCAGACACCGCCACAAAGGTGATGAAATTACCGTGGTATTGAAAGGAAGTTTTTCAGACCAGGATGATCATTATCAGGTTGGTGACTTTATTGTTCGAACTGCAGGTGAAGTACATTCGCCGGTTGCTGCTCAGGACGAAGACTGTCTGTGCCTGTCAACACTTGATGATCCCATACAAATGACCAACTGGTTTTATCGCCTGTTGATGCCATTTGTGAAAAAATCTTCTCAGCCTGCCTAGGAAATTACTGTTTACTGATTTTCCTTAAAGGCCGCCAGGCAGCGGTCCCGTGAATATTTCAGATCTATCATTGGTGCAATATAATTTGCAGTGATTTTGGCCGGGTCATGAATAGTGTGCTTACTCTCACCGGACAACTCAGGCAGATAGGACCTGATAAATTCACCCTCAGCATCAAAACGCTCTGACTGTCTGATCGGATTAAATAATCTGAAATAGGGTGCGGCATCAGTCCCGGTTGATGCACTCCATTGCCAGCCGCCATTATTGGCAGAAAAGTCTCCGTCGATCAGGTGTTGCATGAACCAGCGCTCGCCCCAGCGCCAGTCCAGTAGCAGGTTCTTGCTCAGAAACATGGCCACGACCATACGTAAACGATTATGCATCCAGCCACATTGCTGTAACTGTTTCATGGCAGCATCGATGAGTGGAAACCCGGTTTCACCATGACACCAACGCTGAAAATCTTCCTGGTCGTCCCGCCAGGGGATACTGTCATACTTGCTATTCCATGCCCTGTTCATACTGACATGTGGATAGTGATGCATTACGTACTTGTAAAAATCACGCCACAGTAATTCATTGCGCCAGGCCTGAGCCGACTCACCGTCGCCTTTTACTGAAGCGCTTTGCCAGCAACTGCGCACCGACATAACACCGCTGGCCAAATAGGGAGACAATGAGCTAGTACCATTAAGAGCTGGCATATCACGGGCTGATTTATAATCCTCAATCCGGGTTTCAATAAAGGCATTGAGACGCTGCCTGGCTTCCTGTTCTCCTGCAGGCCACTGCTGCTGCCACCAGAGTTCGGGATCCGGCCAGCTTATTTCAGGCAGATTCAGCTGACTGTCCAAAAGCGGAAAATTCAGATTATCTGCCTCCATTGTCTTCACCTGCCTGGCTGCAGTACTACCCGATGAGCCCATGGGATCCAGCAACAGAAGACATTTTTTGGAAAAGGGAGTAAATACTTTAAAGGGCTGACCGTCGCCTGTTAACACAAAATCCGGCGGTAATAGACACTGATCTTCGTAGCCGTTAAATGCCACCCCCAGCTTTTGACAGAGCGCCTTCACCGCCTTATCCCGCTTTACTTCATTAAGCGGGTACTCTGTATTGCAATGCAGAGCGTCTGCGTTCCAGTCACTGATAATTTCCTGCATGAGTTGCGGAATATCCGCATAAACTGGTACCTGAAAAAAACACAAGGGAATATTCAGTTCTTTGAGATTCTCGGCGAGGCATTGCAGGTTTCTGCGCCAGAAATCCATCTTGATGGGGGCGTCATTGTGTTCCTGCCATTGTCTGGGCGTAGCAATATAAATAGCAATAGTCGGACCTGCTTTAACTGCCTGCATCAGGGCAGTGTTATCATCAATTCGCAGATCCGTGCGAAACCAGACGAGTTGGATACTCATATTGCATTGCGCAAGCTTAATTCCTGCGGATAAGGATCAAAAAATGCCTGCTTGCTGATGTATTCATTGGGATGCACAGTAAAATGATGCTGTAGCAAGGTAACCGGCACCACCAACGGTACGATCCCTTTGCGGTACTGCTCAATAACTTCTGAGAGCTTGGCTTTTTCCTTGCTGGCCAGCTGTTTTTTCAGGTAGCCCTGCAGGTGCATCAGCACATTAGTGTTGCTTTTGCGAGTAGCTTTTTTGGTCAATGCCTGCATCAGTTCAGCAAAATATTTCTCTCCCAGTGTTACCGGATCATGCTTTCCTGCATCGGCTAATAGCTGACCCAGTGAATTGTAGGTCTGTGGTGCATGTGCCATCAGGCTGTATTTATAAGAGGCATGAAAATCAAGGATGCCCGAAACTGTTAAACCATTTTTCAGTACCTGTTGCCAACGATGATAGGCAAAAACGCGTGCGATAAAATTTTCCCTGAGAACAGGGTCGGTCAGGCGACCGGCCTCTTCCACCGGCAACAGTGGCATGGCTCTGGTTACTTCACTGGCATATATCCCCCGACCGGTATATTCTGGGTGAGGGTTACCTTTTTGATAAACCTTTACTTTAAACAGACCGCAACTTGGCGAGCCCTTGATAAAAATATAACCACAAATATTTTTCAGCGTGGGAATGATCTGACCGGCATAATCCTGCAACCTGTCAGTCACATCAACAGACTCATTCTCAACATCCACCGCATGCGGATTGTCCGGATCCCCAATCAGATGAATGGGTTTCCGCGGGATGCCCAAGCCAATGCCGACTTCGGGACAAACACTTTTATATTCAAAAAAATCGGAAAGGGAATTTACACACAGACGTGATAATTTGTGCCCACCGTTATAGCGAACCTCTTCACCTAACAAACAACTGCTTATGCCTATTTCAATTTTTTTCAAAATACCAAGTCACGATGAAATCAGAAATCAATCCTGTATTTTTTACGTGTCCAGTCCAGTTATTGGATTACTCAATACGAAGAAAATAAGAAGGGATTATTTATTCTCAACAAGTGCTCTGGCAATGATCTCTTTACTTAACTGATCTGCCTGATCAGCACTGATGGTTTGTTTAGATCTTATTGCTTTCAGGGATAACCTGAAATATTTTATAAAACGTCGGCAATGACCACACATGAGTAAATGCAGCGCCATGGCCATGGACTGACGCCAGCTTAATTGCTCATCGACATAATCGGTCGCATTTGCAACGATGTCTTTACACCTTAACATGGTCTCCGGTCTCCGCCTGTCGGTTTTTGTGTTTATTTAACACTGGCATTAGCACTCCCCTGTTTCCTGGTAATGGTTTATGACCTGAAACAGTTTAAGGCGTGCCCGATGCAGGAGGACTCTGGCATTGGAGTGCGTAATGTCCAGAATGTTACAGATTTACTCCATTGCCAGCTGTTCCTGATCACGCAATAAAAATACAGCTTTCTGATCCTCTTTGAGTTTTAGCAGGGTATGTTCAATGAACGATTGCAACTGTTCTTCCTGCAACAAGGCTTAAGGCGTTCTCAAATCCCATCCTGAAGGTGAATTCTGCCAGTGTCCGTTTTTCATAAACGCACTGTTCAGCCATTCCTCAACATTTCGATCTGGTTGATCTTCCGGTACCTGAGCCTCCTGAGAGACGGTTTTTGACTCTTTTTTATAGCGGCTGAATGCTTCATTCTTTAATATGGTGTACATCCAGGTTTTCAGTGATGAACGTCCCTGAAAGTTTGGCAGGGCCTTAAAAATAGAAACCCAGGCTTCCTGCACTACTTCTTCAGCCCAGCTGTCACCAACAATGGAACGTGCCACAGTAAGCAGCGACTGATGATATTGCTGTACCAGCTGGTTGAATGCCTGATGATCCTGAATTTTCAACTTTTCCAGGAAACCGGCTGTATCCATGTCACTCAAACTGCTGCCCTCATTTATTGAAGGGATACTACACAGTCCAGACCCTTTCGGCTACAGCCCAAAAGGCAAATTACACTGGTTAATTCCATGATTTATACACAAATTCCAGTGAAAAATTATCATCACTGTTTTATGCTTGAGTAAAAATGGAATTAATAAAATAACGGCTTATAATCCCTAATAATTATAATAAAAGCACCACCCAGGAGACACATCGTGAGTTTCAAGCCAGTATCACTTTCTCACATACTAATCAGTGCCTTAGCCATGTGCTTCTGCTCAGTGTCAGTAGCACAGGGGCCGATGTCAGAATTTATGATTGAACCGGTCGTTCCGGAACGAACCACTGTGGTATCCGTACCCAATATTCGTCCCATTTCCGGTGGTGGCAGTGCCTGGGATTCTTCCCCGGCACAATGGCCTGGTCATGGCATTGAGGATTTCAATTATGAAATCAATGAGTACTATATTTCCGGCACCGCTGCCGGTGAACCTTACACTACCCGCATGGTTATCCGTCGCCCTGCTGATGATAATGATGCCAGTGGCCTAGTCGTAGCAGAAGCCATGCACCCCATCGGTGGTGCCCATGCCTTTGAATACAATTCAGTTTACATCATGGATTCTGGTCACATAGCCGTTGAAGTCAGCACGCTGGGGGCCGGGCAGATCCGTGAATTCAACCCGCGCCGTTATGGAGATATCCAGATTACGCCGGCTCAGACCAGTGAAGTGCTGGCCCAGGCAGGTGCGCTGATTAAAAGTGATACAAGCCCGATTGCCGATCTGAATCCGCGCAAGATGATTTTATGGGGCACCTCTGCCAGCTCCATGATACTGACCCGCTACCTGGCTGCACATGCCGTATTTGCCATGCCTGATGGTAGCAATATTTATGATGGTTTTATGCCAACTTCTAATGGCTCAGAAATCCAGCCGGTCGATGTACCGATGATTCAGGTTCCAACTCAGCATGAATATGAAATGGGGGCTACGACCGTGCAGGATGGTGATGACCCAGGCAATCAGGTCCGAGTCTATGAATTTGCCGGGCTGGCTCACCTGGATGCCCGCAATAATTCGGCACGTTTTACTCAGAATCAGTGCGAGCACCCTTTCTCGATGTTTCCACAGGAAGCCTATTTTTCAGTCGCTCTGCATCATCTGCTGGAATGGGTAGACCGGGATATCGTCCCACCTCAGGCAGCACGCATACTGATGGATAACTATACTGAGAATGATGGTTCACTGATGTTGCTTGATGAAAATGGTAATCCCTATGGTGGTATTCGTAACCCCTATGTAGACGTTGCTGCCTATAAATACACCATGCGAAATGTCTATATCGGAGAGGATGACGGTCAGTTTCTGGGCGCCAATATACTCTGCGGCCTTTCAGGCTGGCAGACCCCACTCGGACGTGCCGACATGAGAAGCACCTATCGCAATACTTCCAATTATGTTGAACAATTTGAAGAAAGGCTTAATGCACTGGAAGCTGCCGGCTGGTCACTGCCTGTTTATCATGACCTGATCATGGAGGATGCCAGAGCAGTTGAGTTCTAAGTTGCTTTTCCAGACATAAAAAAAGGGCTTCACTGAAGCCCTTTTTTTATGTCAGAAAATTTTGCATGATTGTCTTTGTTTTTTTCTATTCTTTTTGTCTGATTCAGCATTTTAAAAAGCCACGCGCCTGCAAAAAGCTTTGCATGTGTTCGCGTTTTTTACCCTGAATTGCCCGCGTTGTCGGTGCTGACCAGTCACTGCTTTTGGCGTTTTCAGCGCGTGAGCCGTAATAGGCGGCAAAGGCTTCATCGTAGGCATCAACACTGGCGGCAACCCCATCGAAGTTATAGGTATCCTTATGCATAACCGTCGCAACCGGCATTCGTGGTTTCACCGCATTTTTATGTGCCGGCCAACCCAGGCACAACCCAAAGGTCGGATAAACATGTTCAGGCAAAGCCAGGGTTTCGGCTACCACACTCGGGTTATTTCTGATGCCACCAATAAACACGCCTCCCAGGCCAGCCGACTCGGCAGCAAGCAGGACATTTTCTGCCATCAGCGCCACATCGACTGTGGCCGCTATAAAATGCTCGGTATAACCTGCTAGCTCGCCTTCGTTATTTTTTACTGAGGCATAGTTGACGCGCTGCATGTCCGCACACATCACCATGAATTCTGCTGCTTCCTCAATCCAGCTTTGTCCACCTGCTGCCTCGGCAATAATTCGACGTTTTTCACTGTCAACAACTCTGATGACAGAATAAGCTTGTATAAAACTGGAAGAAGCTGCAGACTGACCACAAGCTATTATTTCTTCCAATAGCTGCTCATCGATTTTCTCACCGGTGTAAGAACGCACAGAACTGTGCATCCGCATTAGTTTCATAACATCATTCATGGTAATTGGAACCTTTAAACCAATTTCACCACCTGGCCAGTTTTAACAGGCAACTTATAGAGCAGTGATTTTTATCAAAAAAAGGGAAGGTGCAGTTTATTATTTTGCGTAGATTATTTCATCTTCGACTAAAGCATCTACCAATAAAATTTTATTGACATTCATCTAGAGCGCATAGGTACGACATAGCTTGCGAGACTTAACATCCCGATATACTTCAGATACTGTAATATTGTGGTTCGAAAAGTTATTCTCAGCAATGAATGCCGGGAAATAGGGACGATGAGACAAGTTGTGTGTTGCAGCCCGCGCATCCTCATGAAAACTGTCTGTAGATATTTCATAATTTCCTGAAATCTGATTACCCTGATTATCACAGACGTAATATCGAAAAATATCTGACGACTTTATATTCGAGCTTACTTTAAGGTGCTTCCCTTCAAGGTAATTTTTCCTGATTTCAAAAACAGCTCGTTTTATTTTTTCTATTTGTTTTGAGGCAATAATAAGTTTTATGGATTTTTCTTTTAAATAACTTTTTTGTAAAGCTCTTACTTTATTTACTGTACTCTCAGATTCAAGCGTATCAGCCATAGCCTGGTGAAAAATATAACCCTGAATATGATTACTCCCACATTCGATACCAAAATGAAATTCCTCTTCAGTTTCAACTCCTTCACAAACAATATGGCAACCAACCCTGTCAGCAATACTGGAAACAGAAAGTGCAACATCTGCACTCTTTCCTCCTCGAGAAGCTTTTTTAAAAAGTTTCATATCAAGCTTAACTATGTCTGGCTGTAATGCTTCAACCCGGTCAATTTGTGAAGCGCCTGCTCCAAAATCATCAATGGCAACCATTAATCCCGCTTGATGGTAGCGGTCAACAATTTCTTTCAAGATATTTAAGTCGCCTTTGGTCTCAGTGATTTCAATAACAACACGTTTTGGATCAATGCCCGTCTCCTTAATCATTTCAAGAGTGGGCAAAACAGATGAAGTGGAGATTTGTTCAATCCAGACGGGTGAAATATTTAGAGTGATGTAACCTGCTCCTGTGTATTTAGAAAAATATTTCAGAGCTTGATAGCGTAGCGCCCTATCTATTTCTAACTGATATGAGCTTTCTATATCAGGATTGTTAAAGAAATACCCAAAGCTTCGAGCCGTACCAGAATTATTTATTGATCTCGCCAAACATTCATAACCAACAATGCGACCGCTGGTAAGACTTATAATTGGTTGAAAATAAGGTGCAACTCTTTCTCCAGCAATAATGACTGGCTTTGTACCCCATGATGAAGAAAGAGTTGTATCAGATAAAAATCAGTAAACTTATTCTTGTTTTTGTTTTTCTGCATAAAATTCTTTATATATAACTTCAGAAACTCGAGCTATCTTAATTCAAAATACAACTTTGTGCTCGTTATTTTTTGACAGAAAGAATCTAGTTAAACATAAACAAAAAAATAAATTTCCTTTTTTAATATAATTTCAGTATCAAATTAATATGACTACAGCATCAAAATATTTCCTGGTAAAGTCATTTTAAAAACTATACCTGACACCTAATTCTATTGAGCGTCCTGTTTCAGGTGCAAAACCTCTTAAAAATGAAGTAGAAAGGCGTATTTCTTCGTCAGTAATATTACGCAGTTTCGAAAACACCAGCATTTCTCCATTAAAAATATTGTCAAAGGTGTAATTAATTTCAGCATTCCAGCGGGTATAACTATCTGTCCTTATTTCATCAAAACCAGGATCATTTTGAGCCATAGCTTTTAATACAGACAGCGAAGCACTCAGTGCAGAGCGATTATAGGAAAGCTCCGAACCCATTCTTAACGGTGGCATTCTTGGTACATAGCTGTCATCGACCAGCTTGCCAGTGACCTTGTCCGCAAATACGCGCAGACTCCAGTCATTGCTCATGGAATAGAGCATATCCAATTCCATGCCATAAAAATCGGCATCTGAATTCAGATACTGTCGCACCGGGAATTCATCCACTTCGGCGCCGGTATTAGACTGAAAGATATAGTCATCAAATTTATTGATAAAAAAGGTGATGTTTGCATCCAAGTCAAGCAGGCTCAAATACAGACTGGCTTCCAGGTTATCAGAAACTTCTTCATCCAGATTAACATCACCAATCTCACAGGAGCCCGTTGCGAAATGGATAACGCAGTCATCGATAGCCACCAGCGCGTTATTGGAAAACAGCTCTTCCTGTGACGGAGCCCGTTCTGAATGTGAATAGGCCAAGCCAAAAGTGGCTGCTTCATTGGCATCCCACAATGCTGACCCGGAATAACTGAACGTGGAAAAACTTCTGTCCAGATTACCGATTGTTGGATCCAGTTCATCCCGGTTAACCCGAAACCCGACCTCATAGGTGAACTGATCTGTATGCACTGCTTCTACCAGGAATACACCCAGGGTGCTGATATCCGTTTCCGGGATAAAGCTTTCTTCGCCAACAGCGCCAAAAGTCTCATCACTGTGCTGGAAACCGAACACACCATGCCAGCCGCCAATCTCGGGATAGGTTAATTGCAGGCGTTGCTGAAAGGAATCATTATCGAAGCGGGTGCCTACCATACCAGGACCTTCCATCTCTGCATGTTCGTAATCGGTATAGCTCAGACGATAATCCAGTGACTCAATAAAGGGTGTGAGATTATTCAGTGAAGCAATAAAATCATATCGCTCTCTTTCCATATCAATTAAGATATTCTCTTCACCATGCTCCTCTTCATCATGATCATCGTCTTCATGTTCTTCTTCATGATGATGACCATGCACGCCGGGCGGCAGCCCGTATTCATTGGTTATCCGGTTAAGTGAAAACCCAACAAAACCATTATCCAGTACGTAGGAAAGCGCTACAGTCGCAGCCTGTGTTTCACCTCCACTGTTGGCGATAAAACCATCCGTGTTTTCGACTTTCTCTTCATGATGCTCATCATCGTGATCGTCATCATCATGGTCTTCATCTTCGTGGTCCTCTTCCAGGTAGTCTGGATGAATTGCCAGACCGGGAATTTCAAGATCATTCCATTGCCTGTCCGTGATGTCTGCATGCCAGACAAAATTGCCCATGGGGATTGAAAAACTGCCCACAACCGTATCCATATCGGAAGCCGAATCATGCCTGCCCTCAAAGGAAAATACTGGCTGATCCAGGGCGCTTTGGCTAAAGCGGTTATCCGTAACATTGACGATACCGCCAATGGCTCCGCCACCATATAGCAGGGTTGACGGGCCACGCAGAATTTCCACACCGGTTGCCAGCATGGGCTCAACAGTCGTGGCATGATCAGCCGAATTGCCGGATGCATCCGCATTACCCATTCCATTGGTCAGGTTAAATACCCGCCGGCCCTGCTGGCCGCGGATTACCGGTTGGCCCACTGCAGGGCCAAAGGATGCATTATTAATACCGGGTTGCATGGCAAGGGAGTCCCCTATATTAACGCCCGCTTGAGACCTGATTTCCTCTTCACTTAACACGGTAATCGGCAGGGCGGTCTGGGAATCGCGAGCATGCACGCCCTGAATGATAAATTCAAAATCAGGGGCTGAAGAATTTTCCTGAGCATTTACCGACGCGGCCAGCAGCAGTGACGGTGCTAATAAAATTTTTGATTTCATTGTTCCTACTCTTTAAAAACGTAAAGACTCGCCTCTCAATACATGAGAGGCATTTTGGGTTTACAGCAATTTAAGAGTAAGAATTAGGTGAGGAGCGACCCTGGTAAGCAGGATAGGTGTATGAATAATACTCTGGCTCAGCCCAAACCGTTTGTGCCGTGGTTTGAGCTTGAAACAGGTTTGCATCAGCCTGGGTGGCAACAGCCTGATCATGGCTGTCATAGTGACAAAGCACACAATCCACCTGGTGCTGTGAATGATCATGTACAGACGAACTCTGCACCACCTGGGAACCAAGCAGTAACAGTACCAGTGAGCAAACTAAGAGGATTTGTCTGTTCAATTTAATCATCACGGTATAGATATTATGGAAAAACGGCGGGATTTCAAGTATAAATTGAATGCCAGCCGCTTATTCAGAATCCGTTTCTGGATCTGGACGCTCTCCCCCTGTTGCTGGCGGAGGCGTAAAGGGAGAGCCATTTCTTTCCCGTTCCCTGTCCCGGCCTCTGCCGAATCCTTCAGCCCCCCACGCCGACGGTACTGTTCGAGTATTTGCCGGCGTTCCTGTTCCGGAAGATTACGAAAACGCTCAAAACTCTGCCTGAGTTCTCTTTTCTCTTCCTCAGACATATTGGCAAAGGCTTCAAAATTGTTCCTGATGCGCTCACGCCGATCGCGTTCGAAACCGGACAGTTCCCTGCCCCGGCGCCTGATTCGTTCCCGTTGCTCCGGCGGCATGTTGCGCCAACGTTCTACCCGCCTCAGCATACGTTGTTGTTGCTGACCTTCCATAGAATCCCAGTCATCCTGAAAGCGGGACAGCATCTGTTGCTGCGTCTCGGTCAAACTCTCCCAGGCAATAACTGCTTCAACTTCAGACTGGGAAAAACCCGGTGCAGCCAGTAACAAAAGGCACAATATAAGCAGTGCCCTGATCGTGCCTTTTTTGTGACCTGCCTGTTCAGTATTAGAAGCTGTCATTCATGCTCAACCATTGATAAAACTCGATATCTTCATATAACTCAAAGCTTTCTTCTGCACTGAGTATTTCCATATTTTCCAACTCGGAAACTGCAATAGTTATCTCATTGTCTGCAGAACCTGAATTCAAATTCATACCGGAATAAAAAAAGGTGCTCAGTACCAGCACGCAGACAGTCAGAGCACCACCAGAATACAGGGGTTGTTGATACCAGGGCGGGTTATTGCTCAGATTGCCTTCAAGCGCCTGATGACGGATATGGTTCAGACGCGATAAAGTCTGCGCATCCAGGCTGTCACAGCTTTTATCAAGTTCCCTGGTGACTTCCTGAAAAAATTGTTCGTCTGACTTTTGCTCGCTCATTTCTCTATTTTCTCTTTGTTTTCTATTTCTCTGACTGCAATCTGGATTTTAAATAAGTTCGTGATCTTGCATAGTGTGATTTTATCGTCCCCACTGAACAGGACATGGCTACAGCTGTTTCTTTTTCACTCAGACCTTCCCAGGCTCGTAGTAAAAACACCTGTTGTTGCCGTAACGGTAATTCCTGTAATGCCGATTCCAGTAATTCAATGGACATCCCGGTTTCTGTACTTTTAGCTGGATCCGGTGAGCTTTCATCTTCGTAATCTGTGATATCAGCGTCTTCATTGCTGTCTGAAAACCAGGTGCCAAATCGTCTCCTGATAGTGTTGCGACGATGCCAGTCCATTATGCGACTGCTCAGGATCTTATGAAACAACAACTCCCATTCCTGAGCATCTTTTGCTGCATATTTATTGACCAGGGAAACCATCGCATCCTGCACAATGTCCAGGGCATCATCGCTGTTACCGGTTGCGATCCGGGCACGGCGAAATGCCCGCTTTTCCATCGATGAAAAAAAATTGCCCAGTGCCTGAGAATTATCCAGAGACTTTTTCCTTGGTTTCACCTGACCCGTCCGGACATCATAGCCCAGAGTAAACAGACTGTCATAACGAGTCAGGGAGACGCTGTTCATTTCACACCATTGATAGCATGCTGTTAGCGACGACCACGCTCTGGACCACGACCCCGTTGCGGTCCGGGTCTGCCATCAATCATAGCTCTGCTGATTCGACCATCTTCCAGTGCTTCAGCAATATTGGGATAACGCTCGGCAAATTCTGCCCTGGCCTGCTCACGCTCAGCCCGACGTTCTTCTCTCAATGCTTCTATTTCGGCTGCCAGCTCAGGATTTTCTTCTGAAAATTCAGCCCAGAGTTCTTCTCGTCTGGCCTGGGCTTCAGCACGACGCTCTTCCATTGCTGCTCGTCGTTCACTGTTATCTCCTTCTGAGTCCTGGGCCAATACGCTCATTCCGCCTGCACTCAGACCACTGATCAGAAGGGCGCTTAATAACATCAGTTTTTGTTTTTTCATGGATTACTCCTTTGAACCATATTCAGTTGTGTTAATACATGTCTTTTATGTCGTTCTGATAGTTAAAACGCACCGGAGGGAAATAGGTTTACCTGTAAAATTTATCTTTCACCAATAGAGGATTGCCGGGAATATTTGAATTTGTTTTTCTAGACAACTGTCTGGCAGGCTTATCAGCCTTCGCTCTTCCTGCTGCTCAAGTTCTGCGCTGCGGAACTCAGGGCTTCGCCCTTCAGACAGTCCTCGCTTGATTCAGAACTTGATTGCAGGAAAAAACAGCTCAATGGCTTCTAAACCTGTCAGACAGCTGTCCTTGAGATTAAGTTAAATAATTAATAGGTATGCGAACGTTTACTGCCGGTATCACCAAGCCAGTCAAAGAAAGCCTGTTCCAGGGCCGGAATACCACCAGGATAGCTCAGATTCAATTGCACAGTGCTGTCAGTTGGCGTGTAATAATCATCTGCCAGTCGTTGCAGCAATGCGGTAAGAGTCTGTCGACCATTGCTGGTATCAAGCATGAAATACACCAGGCTCCAGCCTATCGCATAATTGGCAGCTTGACAGGACCTCGCCACTGGTCTTCAGAGCTGTCCAGGTAAGAGGCTAGTGATCAGAGATATCCATTGTCCAGACTGGTTCTGGCCAGTTCTAACCACTCAGTATTAGGTGAAACCCGGGCATACTGCTGGCTCATGCTTAATAATTCAAAATATTCGGCCATGCCTTCATGCAACCAGAGCGGGCCGGCTGCCAGCATGCCATTCAGAATAACGTGGGCGGCTTCATGACGGGCAACAGCCATGGTCTGGTCATCATCCTCGTACACATAGGTCACTGCTTCGTTACTCGCATTGGAATAAAAACCACCGGAGTTTGCCATTGCTGCACCACCCACTGCGGTCGCATACTGCAGATAACTGTTCCAGTCTGGAAAAATAACAATATTCAAATCAACCTGTTTCAGACGTTCCTGACCCAGAAAACCACTCAATATCTCATACATACTGGTGGTCTGGCTTTCAATCTGGTTCCTGAAAAAAGGCACCGCATTTGCGCCCCTGAAATCTATGTCCAGCTGAAAATAATCAATGTTGCGACCTTGCCGTGAATCAAACACTTCGGTTTCAACACCGGCAGGAGGCGAGTCACCAAAGTGTAACTGGCCATTTTCATCACGCCACTGGTAAATCTGCCCTGAGCGACTGGAGGTCACTTCCCTGATCGGGGCCATGTTGCAGGAAAAATCAGGTGGGGCTTCCATCACTTCCAGGGCGGCGGCTTCTTCCATACGTTGCTGCGCAGTCTGCCGTAAAGTAGTTATATCCAGATCGGCATCTGCTGCATCAGTCTCAATTCCTGTTACCAGTGCAGGTGCATCATCCAGCAGCTACGGGCGTGCAGCATAGGGGGTAACCTCGGGTCGATCCGGAGTAAGCTGTTGTTGCAGGTACCACAGGCCGTAGGCACAGATCAGCAGAAAAGCAATAAAGTTCAGACGTTGTCTGTTCATAGTTTTGAGTATTCTTGAGAGCGTAATACTCTTCAACAAGTCTTTTTACTTGTGTTTTAATTGGGCCATTCTAACCAACATCATGAGGATCAAACTTGATGAGACTCTCAACTCTTTTAATTACCATAATCCTGAGCTTTTCCTTCCTGTCAGCAAATGCCCAGGAATCTGAACGCTATGAATGGGATTTAACCGACCTTTATGCCAGCAACGCCGACTGGGAAGCAGCCTTTGTAGACCTGGAAAATCGCCTGCAGGATGTAGAGCGCTTTCGTGGCACACTTGGCAACAGCGCCCACTCCATGGCTCAGGCTCTGAGCAGTATTTCCAATACCGAAAAGGAACTGACCCGGGTCTATATCTATACCAGTTTGCGGCGTGATGCTGATCAGCGCGTTCCGGAAGAACAGACCCGCTTTGGTCGTGCCATGCAACTCTATACCGACTGGGGAGAGGCCACCTCATGGCTGAACCCTGAAATCCTGTCTGTGGGTACAGAAACCGTGCATCGCTTCCTGGACGAAGAACCAGCCCTGGCCAATTTCGAATTCATGCTGGAAGACACCCTGCGCATGGCCCCCTATACGCTGGATGAGCAGACTGAAGCCATACTGGCCCAGGCTTCCCTGCTGCTTTCCTCGCCTGAACAGATTTATGAAATGTATGCCAATGCCGATATCCCCTGGCCCATGGTGACTTTGAGCAACGGTGAAGAAGTGCAACTGACCCAGGCTGCCTATACCTTTTATCGTGGTGTTGAGAATCGTGATGACAGAAAGCTGGTGTTTGATACCTTCTGGGATGCCTGGCAGCAATACGCGGACGGCATGGGTGCGACGCTCAGTGCCGAAGTACAGGCCAATGTCTTTGCTGCCAGCGCCAGATCCTATGATTCGGTTTTACAGCAAAACCTGTTTCAGGATGGCCTCCCCCCGGAAACCTACACCCAGCTGGTAACCCAGGTTAATAATGCCCTGCCCATTTTCCACCGCTATCTGGGCATTCGAGGCCGTATGCTGGGTATAGATGACCTGCGTTATTACGATATTTATCCGCCCCTGCTGGAAGTGGATACGGGGATATTCGACATTGAACGTTCCAAGGAAATCACCTTTGAGGCTTTACAGCCCTTTGGTGAAACCTATCTGGATCTGCTGGCCGAAGGTCTGTCACAGGAATGGATGCACAGCCATCCACAGGCCGGTAAAAGGTCCGGTGCCTATATGAATGGATCAGCCTATGATGTGCATCCTTATATTCTGCTGAACCATACCGATGACTATAATGCTCTGTCGACCTTTGCCCATGAATGGGGTCATGCTGTTCATTCCTTACTGGCCAATGCCAGTAATCCCTGGGAGACAGCCGATTATTCCATCTTTACAGCGGAAATGGCCTCAACCATCAACGAAATTCTGCTGGAAGAGTACATGATTGCCAATGCCCGAACTGATGAAGAAAGGCTTTATTACCTGGGCAGTGCGCTGGAAAGTATTCGCGGCACTTTTTTCCGCCAGACCATGTTTGCCGAATTTGAGCTGGAAATTCATGAAAGAGCTGAAAACGGTGATCCATTAAATGGCAACGTGTTCAGTGAAATCTATGGTGATTTGCTGAAACGTTACCATGGTCATGATGAAGGTGTGCTCAGTATTGATGATGCCTATGCCGTTGAGTGGGCCTATATTCCACACTTTTATTATGATTTTTATGTCTTCCAGTATGCCACCAGTATTACCGGTGCTGCCTGGTTTGCAGAAAAATTTCTGGCCGGTGATTTTCAGGTTCGCGATAACTTCCTGAACGTTCTGAGTGCCGGTGGATCGGATTATCCTCACAATATCCTGCTTAACGAAGCCGGTCTGGACATGACTCAGCCGGAAGCCTATGAGCCGGTGATTCGCCGCATGACATCGTTAATGGATCGTATAGAAGAGATTCTTGACCACTAGGTCAATGTCAGAGGCAAACAACTATGCAGGGTACTGGCATTAAGAAATTTTTAAGTGGGTTGATGCTGCTGGCATTTTTGGTACCAGCTTCCTTTGCTGAAGTGCTGGAAGATACCCGTGAATTCGGTGGCCTTGATGTCAGGTTTCGCATCATCCTGCCGAATAATTTTGATCCGGCTCAACGCTATCCGACCGTTCTGCAATTTCCCGGTGGTTCACAAAGCTGGAACATCGTTGTCGGCAGTACCGATGCTGACTGGCGTGAAAAAGCCGAGCAGGATGGTTACATAGTCATCAGCCCGTCTGCTCCCAACCGTTTATTGTTTTTCCAGGATGGTGACCGGGTTTTCCCTGAATTCCTGGATTACATACTGGAAACTTATCCGGTGGCGAATAACAAAATGCACGTAACCGGCATATCCAATGGTGGCCTGAGCGCCTTCCATGTGGCTTCCCTCTACCCGGATTATTTTCTGTCTGTAACCGGCTATCCGGGACTGCTCAATGGTGCAACGCCCACCAGACTTGAAACATTGCGACCACTGTGTATCTACATGCATGTTGGCGATCGCGACAGCAGCTGGCTGAATGCCATGCAGAACCAGTATGTAGCCCTGCTCAGCCAGGGCTATAACATTAGCTTTGATGTCGAAACCGATCAGAATCATGTACTGGATGTCAGGAAAGACAATCTGCGTAATCGTCTGTTTGCAGAACTTGATCGCTCCCGGTTGGGCTGTAGCAATTAACTCATCCGGTAGTATTGTCTTTAGTACCGTGACTTCTTCATGAAAATAAAAACTTTTATTTACGGTTTAGTTTTTCTTGTAGCGCTTTGTGCCTGTAGCGGGCAACAGCAATCTGTCAGCTATCAGCTCAATGGCCAGACCATGGGCACAGCCTACAACATCACGATTGTGGGAGAGCACACCATTGATCCGGTGCTTATCACCAGCATGCTGGAGAGCATCGAAAACAGCATGTCGACTTATCGCCCTGATTCAGAATTGATGCAACTGAACCGGGCTCCTTTGAATACCTGGATAAGTATTTCAGCTGATCTGTATGAGGTTCTGGTAACCAGCCAGGCCATCAGTATCCTCAGTGAAGGCGCTTTCGATATTACGGTCGGGCCACTGGTCAACCTGTGGGGCTTTGGCCCTGAAGCTATCTTGCAGGGTTCTGTTCCGCATGCCGCTGATATTCATGCTCTGTTAACTGACACTGGATACCAGTACCTGGAACTGGCCGATAATGAACATGCTGTGAAAAAAAATCGCGATATAAAAATCGATCTGTCTGCCATCGCAAAAGGGCATGCGGTTGATATGCTGGCCGGGCTGCTGGCCGCACAGGATGTGACAGACTTCCTGGTCGAAATAGGTGGCGAAATCAGATTCTCAGGGCTTAATGCCGATCGTGAACCATGGCGCATTGCCATTGAATCACCGCAATTTCCGCAAGTCCGTATTTCTCAGCGGGTTATCAGAGCCAGTAATCTGAGTATTGCCAGCTCCGGAGATTACCGAAATTTTTACGAAGTAGATGGAATAAGGTACTCACATACACTGGACCCACGTAGCGGCTATCCAGTCAGTCATGACCTGGTATCGGTGACTGTACTGGCTGACTCAACAGCCAGGGCAGATGCACTTGCTACAGCTTTACATGTGTTGGGAACTGAACGGGCACTCAGGCTGGCTGATCAAAATAATATCCCTGTTTATTTACAGGAGAAAACTGAAAATGGCCTTACTGAACGCTATTCTTCTGCTTTTGCCCCTTACATTAATTGAAACCTCAGGAGCTTGAAGTGACTGACAATAAAAACGACATAATCAACCAGCAGCGGGATTCCTGGAATAACTTTTCTCCTGGTTGGAAGAAATGGGATGCCAGTAACATGGCGTTTATGCAACCCTTCGCTGATGAAATTATTCAACGGCTTGACCTGAAAGAAGATTTCAATGTGCTGGACGTGGCCAGTGGCACGGGTGAACCCGGATTGTCCATTGCTGAAATACTTACTCAGGGTAAAGTCATTGGCATAGATATATCTGAAAAAATGTTGGCAACAGCCCAGGAACATGCCGCTGATCGTAATATAAAAAATTATCAAACGCAGGCTTCTGATGTGACAGAACTGCCTTACCCTGATCACTGTTTTGATGCGATCAGTTGTCGCATGGGCTTTATGTTTTTTCCCGATATCCAGGCAACACTGAAAGAAATGCGGCGCGTCATGAAACCCGGCGCTCGTCTCGCTCTCTCTGTCTGGTCTGGCCCGGAAAAAAACTTCTGGGTAACCGTTGCCATGGGCACTATCAACCAGATAATGGAATTACCTCCACCGCCAGCCGATGCACCGGGCATGTTCCGTTGTGCCCAAGAGGGATTCATGACTGGTGAAATTGAAAAAGCCGGCTTCAAAAATATTTCTGCATCCGAACTTGGCAGCAGTTTATCCATGGACGCTGAAACTTACTGGACAATGATGACTGAGGTCGCTGCACCCATTGTTGGTGCCATGAGTAATGCTGATACCGAAACCAGACAAAAAATAAAAGATGAAGTTTTCCGGAAAATTGCTGAAAAATTTCCTGACGGGGATATCAACATGCAGGCCACAGCAATACTAATCAGTGCCGAGGCATGAGTTTTCTGAGCAATAAATTAATCGGGTAATGCACTTGTCTTAACAAGCTGGCTCTGGCTACTATTGCCTGTCTGCCTTACTCGAAAAATAAGGAAAAAAATTGAGTTTAGCTGATTCCACAAAAATTTTACGCCGGTTTGGCCTGTTCGCCGGACCAGTTTTTGCCGTAATAATTTTTTTGCTGATGCCCGATCAGTACACCAGTATTGATGGTGAAGCACTGGAAATTAATCATGCCACCAAAACCATCGCTGCGACTGTAGGCTGGATGGCGCTCTGGTGGATGACGGAAGCCATACCGGTTTATGCAACAGCATTGCTGCCACTGGCAATACTACCGGCTGTAGGTGGCTTAAGTATCCGGGCAGTAGCAGCTCCTTATGCCAATGAAGTGATATACCTATACCTGGGCGGCTTCGTGGTAGCACTGGCCATGCAGCGCTGGCAATTCCACAAGCGCGTGGCTTTTTCAGCATTGCGACTCTCCGGCACAACTCCTCGCCAGATTATCGCCACCTTTATGGCCATTGCTGCTCTGGGCAGCATGTGGATCAGCAATACAGCTACCACCATGATGCTGTTACCCGTGGTACTGAGTGTTATCTCACTGGTCGCTGACAAAGATAAAGATGACTCGGCATCCAGTCAGTCCAGCCATAATCTGGCCACAGCATTGCTGCTTGGTATTGCCTACGCCGCAACAATTGGCGGCATGGGGACCATCATCGGTACACCGCCAAACGTCTTTGTGGTTTCCTATCTGCAAAACCAGCTGGGTATAGAAATCAGTTTTGCACGCTGGATGACCTTTGGTGTACCTCTGGTCATGGTGTTTGCGCCGCTGGGATGGCTGCTGCTGACACGCTGGATTTTACCGGTTGATAAAAAACCGATAGAAGGTGTCACTGATCTGATAGATTACGAACAAAAAAATCTCGGCCCCATGTCCATACAGGAATGGCGGGTGTTCTGGATCTTTCTGGTTATGGCCACACTCTGGATTACCCGTCCTCTGATAACCAGCATTGAGATTGGTGGATTACAATTATTCTCGGGACTGACTGATGCCGGTATCGCTATTATTGCCGCACTAAGTTTGTTCTGTATCCCAGCCGGCGGTGATGAAAAACAAGCCCTGATCGACTGGCAAACTGCCAACAAGTTACCGTGGGGACTGCTGGTACTTTATGGGGGCGGTTTAAGCCTTGCTGCCATGATGGATCAGTATGGTGTCAGCAGTTTTATCGGCAGTATGGCAATCGGCATGGGTGGTTTACCTCAGGTTGTCATCATTGTCTCGGTACTGATAATGATGATGCTGTTATCCGAATTAACCTCAAACACTGCTACAGCCGCAACATTGATTCCTATCTTTGCAGCACTGGCTCCGGCACTGGAACTTGATCCGCTATGGCTGGTTATTCCGGCAGGCTTTGGCGCAAGTTGTGCCTTTATGTTGCCGGTTTCAACCCCTCCGAATGCCATCATTTTCTCAACTGACCGCTTCACGATTGGTGAAATGGTGCGGGCTGGCATCTGGCTCAATATGGTTGGAGCAATTGTCATCAGTGTCATCGTTTACTGGGTGGCCATGCCTTTACTCGGTGTTAGCTGATCAGCGTTGAGACGGGGAAGTCATAAAAATATCAACTGCAATGTAAGTTTTTTATGGCACTGCTAGGAACAATCTTCCCTGTTATTTTCATTGCCCTGCTCGGCTACTTTGTCAGGCATCGTGATCTTATTCCTGAAGCAGGAAGTCTGGGAATTGAAAAACTGGCCTTTAACTTCCTGGTTCCCTGCCTGCTTTTTAATGGCACAGCTACCACTGTTTTTCCGGAAATTATCAACTGGAACCTCATGGGCGGATTTTATTTTTCCATCCTGCTTGTTTATCTGACAGGCATGCTCATCGGCAAGATTTTTTTCGCTTACAACAATGTTCAGTGCAGTGTTTTCGGTATGGGAAGCGCTTATTCAAATGTAACCGTAATAGGTATTCCATTTTGCGTGCAGGTATTCGGTGACCAGGCTTTTTTGCCGCTTTTCATTATCATATCTACGCATAACATAATACTGTTCAGCTTCTGCACCATTATCGCTGAGGCGAAAAAAGAAAGTTCCATCTCTATTCTGCAACACATCTTTTCTGTCGTAAAAGATCTGGTCACTCATCCAATTACAGGCAGTTTACTGGCCGGGATTCTCGTAAACCTGCTGAATACTTCTCTACCGGTTATTTTACTAAACACTCTGGATCTACTGGCGCAGGCGGCCTCACCACTGGCTCTTTTTTCACTGGGCGGAGCCCTGACCCGTTATAAAATTACCGGCGATCTGAAAGCATCCATGATAATTGTTTTGATGAAACTGTTAATACTACCTACGCTGGTTTACCTGTTTTTATTTCATATCTTTGAAGTGAATCCGCTCTGGGCAGGAACAGCCGTATTATTATCGGCAATGCCAACCGGTATCGGACCTTATGTTTTTTCATTGAAATATCGGGCTTGCGAGAACCAGATTGCCTCAGCGGTGGTTATTTCTGCGATGTTCTCGATATTCACCAGCAGCATATTCATTTTGCTGGTCACATAGTGTCTATTGAAGGTATTAGGC
>JAYPJO010000008.1:3596-23132 GCA_038128465.1 Gammaproteobacteria bacterium | reverse complement strand
GTTCACCCGAATCTGATGCCTGTGGCAGCTGTGCCCGAATGCCGGTATCAATATCTTCTTCCCAGCCGATCCAGAGCAGGGTATAGCCAGCATTCATCAGGAAGCCGTCTTCAGCAGGATTTTCCAGGTCCAGGTTGAAACGGTCGGAAAGTTTTCTACCTCTGTTTGGGATACCAATGAGAGCTACATCGTTGCCATTTTGGGCATTGACCGGCGCCCGAATAACAAAATCAGCAGAAGCTTCAACGTGACCATCACTGTTGGCTGGCGCTTTTCCAAGATCGACAATAACGCGGTTTCTGGGATTATCCGGATCAATGGCAAAAAAGATTCTGCCGCTGATCTCACGGTATTGTCCGACGTCTCCAAAGCTTTTACCGTTGGCGTAGATAAGGTCAGACGTGATTTCAAAACCACTGACCTCTGCATTTGCCATCAGAGGTAAAAATATAAAATTTATCAGGGTTATAAAGAGGAAAGTAAATTTCATGACACAACCGTTTTATTATTGTTAAGCGATGCTGTGATTGGACATCATTTCCAGGGCTTTTATCAAGGCTGAGTGATCCCAATCACTGCCGCCATTGGCGCTGCATGTGTTGAAAAGTTCCTGGGCCGTTGCCGTGTTGGGCAGGGCAATGCCGGCTTGTTTGGCATTGGACAGGGCCAGGTCAAGGTCTTTCTGGTGCAGTTTGATTCTGAATCCGGGATCAAAGGTGCGCTTGACCATGCGCTCGCCATGCACTTCCAGAATCTTTGACGAGGCAAAACCGCCCATCAGGGCATTGCGTACCTTTTCAGGATCAGCGCCCATTTTGCTGGCAAAAACCAGAGCTTCACTGACCGCTTCAATATTCAGTGCAACGATGATCTGGTTGGCCACCTTGCAGATCTGTCCGGCACCGACTTCCCCGACCCGTGTAATGTTCTTGCCCATTAATTCGAAGATGGGTTGTACTTTGGCAAAAGTATCCTCATCGGCCCCAACCATGATAGTCAGGCTTGCGGCTTTCGCACCCACTTCACCACCGGAAACCGGTGCATCAACATAGTGGCACCTGAGTGCCTGAATCTGTTTGGCAAAAACTTTTGTATCCATCGGTGATATGGAGCTCATGTCGATCACGGTCTTGCCGGCGCTGAGACCATCCGCCACACCGTTTACATCAAACAGCACCGAGGCGACATGGGAGGTTTCCGGCAACATCAAGATGATGGTGTCAGATTTTTGATATACTTCTGCTGAATTATTACAGGCAATACCGCCTGCCTCAGTCATTTCTGCAGGGACACCGGAGCGGCTGTGTAAATAGAGTTCATATCCGGCTTCGATAAGATGCAGGGCCATGGGTTTGCCCATGATGCCCATACCAATAAATCCAATTTTTTTCATATGAGTCAAACCTGAAATGGTTGTTGAATTAAAATTTGTCTCTCAAGTCCTGAGTTGCCTTGCGAAAGAGGCCCTGGTCACTGCCGACGGCTACCAGAGTCATACCCATGTCAAGATAACGTTGGGCATCGCTTTCAACCGGGGCCAGGATGCCGACAGCTTTTGATGCGGCCTGGGCTGCTTCCACGATATGCCTGATGGCGTCCTGTACGTCCGGATGCGAGGGGTTACCGAGATGTCCCAGACCGGCAGCCAGATCGGAGGGGCCGATAAACACGGCATCAATGCCATCAACGGCTAGAATATCCGAGACATTATTGACCGCCTGACGTGATTCAATCTGTACGATAATTGTGATGTTCTGGTTAACCTTCTCGAAAAAATCTGCTTCTGTACCGTAACGGTTACCACGCATGGAAACGGAAATACCCCTGATTCCCTCAGGCGGGTAACGGGTAGCACTCACAGCCAGTCTGGCGTCTTCCACAGAATCGATGAAAGGGATAACAAAATTGTAAAACCCGGCATCCAGTAGGCGCTTGAGTAACACCGGATCATTCCATTCCGGCCTGACGACAGGGGCACTGCTGGAATCCTTAAGTGCCATTAACTGGGCAATAAGATTCCCCAACTCATTGGGAGCATGTTCTGCATCCAGCACGATCCAGTCAAAACTGGCCAGGCCGAGAATCTCTGTTGTGATGGGACTGGTCAGTGAAGACCAGCAGCCAATCTGCACGTCGCCATTGTTGATGTTAGCTTTAAAGGTGTTGGGAATGGTGCTGTATGGTGTGGGTTTTGTCATGTCGTTAACGGGCGGATTTGTCTATCAAGAGATAAGACATCGTACAACTAACAGTCATAAATCTCAATACTGGAATGTTTTGATGTTGGCGGATTGTTGCAGGTATTAATTGGTTTGTTTGCCAGCTTTTCGTTTAAGACTGAGCAGGCGCTCGCGGCTATTGGTCAGATGCATTCTCATGGCGGCACTAGCTGCTTCTGCATCACTGCGGGCAATGGCGGAGTAAATATTTTCATGCTCTAGATTGATTTTGGCTAGGTATTCAGTCTGATCCTTGCTGGAAAGTTTGGCAGTATTGATGCGGGAGCGGGGGACCATGGCTGCGCCGAGCTTGTTCAGTGTTTCAGCGATATACCTGTTGTCTGTGGCAACAGCAATCTGCAGGTGGAAATCAATGTCAGCTGCCGCGCCGTCATCTTTGGTTTTCTTCACATCCAGCAGTCTTTTCAGGGCTTTTTCGAGGGCCTGTACCTGAGCTTTTGTACGCCTTTTTGCAGCCAGGCGGGCAGCCTCAACCTCAAGCCCTATGCGCATTTCCATAATATCGATGACATCCTGAAGGGTAGAGATGGTGCCGGGATCAAGATCGAAGTTGTCATTGGCGGGTTTGCCCAGGACAAAAGTGCCGATACCGTGACGTGTCTCTACCAGGGCGGCTGCCTGTAGACGTGAGATTGCTTCACGCACAACCGTACGGCTGACACCTTTGCTTTCCATCAATTCGGATTCAGTTGGCAGTTTTTCACCGGTCTTGATGTTGCCGTCATCAATATCCCGGGTAATTTCGGAAACCACCTGTTCAGCCAGCGTCCGATAGCGTTTTCCATTTTGTAATGCATTGATTTCGCTCATTTTTTCTTGCCAATAAATTCAGATTGCACGGAAGCATAGCATTCCTGCTGCTCAAGACCTAATTGCGCCGGAAAGGGACAGAGCATGAATGATTTTGTACGCAAAACAGTGTTTTTCCTTATTTCTGATATTGAGATTTTAGCACTCAAGTTGTACGATGTCTTAGGATAAAAATAACTTTACTCGTCCCGGGCGGATCTGGCAAAAAAAATGACCCAAGAAGCAAGCCTTTCTCAGGAGGGGCCGATCAATCAAAGTGCGCTGGATTCTGCAGTAGCCAAAGTACGGCGAAACACGCTGCCGTTATTTGTGATCATGTTTATTACTGCCTACATTGACAGGGTCAATGTAGGATTTGTACTTACCTACCTTGAAGTTGATCTGGGTATCGGCGCTGCAGCTTTTGGTTTCGGTGCCGGGTTGTTTTTTGTGGGTTATGCCCTGTTTGAAGTGCCCTCAAATCTGTTACTTGGAAAAGTTGGTCCGCGCTACTGGATGACCCGGATCATGTTTACCTGGGGTTTGATTGCCATGGGAATGGCTTTTATTCAGGGGCAGACCAGCTTCTATGTATTGCGTTTTTTACTGGGAGTGGCAGAAGCAGGATTTTTTCCCGGAGTAGTGTATTTTTTTACCCGCTGGCTACCTCACGAAGAACGGGGCAAGGCCATGGCCATCTTTTTAAGTGGCTCGGCAATCGCCTCAATTCTGGCTGGTCCAGTGACTGGCGTATTGCTCAGTATAGAAGGAATGGGGCTTGTCGGATGGCAGTGGATGTTCATCATAGAAGGCAGTTTTGCTCTATTACTGTGCCCACTGGCCTGGTATTTATTACCAACTTCCCATGCAAAGGTTAGCTGGCTGACTGAAGAAGAAAGACTGGCGCTCGTAAGCAAAATAGAATCAGAACATTCTGTGGATGATATACATTCAAAGCCATCAATCTGGAAACTGTTGATGGATTCACAAATTATATTGTTTTGCATAATCTATTTTTGTATCAGTGCCACTATTTATGGTGTGACTTTCTGGCTGCCTTCCATCATTCGCAGTTTTGGTGTGGATAACAACATCACTATCGGTTTTCTGAATTCCATTCCTTGGATCGTATCAATTGTTTCCATGTATATTTTTGCCCTGCTTGCTACAAAATATCGTTGGCAGCAGGCATGGGTTTGCGTGGCATTTGTTATCTCGGGACTGGGCTTGATTGTGGCTGCCCAGGTTACACCTTTCATCGCGTATCTTGCCCTGTGTCTGGCAGCTATTGGCTTTAAAGCCGCTTCTTCGCTGTTCTGGCCAATTCCCCAACGTTACCTGGATCCGCGTATTGCTGCTGCAATAATTGCCCTGGTCAATTCTGTCGGTAATCTGGGTGGTTTCGTAGCACCAGCAGTCTTCGGGATTATTCAGGAAAGTACAGGTTCCGTCTCAGGCGGGCTGACAACATTGGGTATCGTGGCACTAATTGCAGGTGTGATTATTTTCCTGACACCTGGAAAGGTAAACCAGCCTGTGCAGGCGGAACCTGCCTGACATGAAAATCAGCAACGTTACCGTTACGCCAATTGCCTTCAGGGATCCGCCTCTTCTTAATGCAAGCGGTATTCATGAACCTTATGCCCTGAGGTCTGTTATTGAAGTTGAAGGCGAAAATGGCATAACAGGGCTCAGCGAAACTTATGGTGACGCCAATGTGCTGACTGCTTTGCAGGCAATTGCACCAACAATGTCTGGTTTGGATGTGTATGACCTGAATGGGTTACGAAAGCTTATTGCAAATAAGGCCAGGCAGATAAGCCCCGGCAATGCTGGTGTTGATCTGGCGCCAGGGTCGCAACCGGCAAAGATAACAACCAATGCCTACTCTGCCTTTGAGGTAGCTTTTCTTGATTTGCAGGCTCGCAGTCTGGATTTACCCCTGGTTGACCTGCTTGGTGGCGCAGTCAGGCAGAAAATTCCCTTCAGCGCTTACCTTTTTTATAAATATGCAGAGCATATCGACAAACTTTATCCTGCTGATTCCTGGGGAGAAGCGCTCACCGCTGAGCAGATAGTCGATCAGGCAAGACGCATGATAGATCGTTATGGTTTTCAGAGTATTAAATTGAAAGCTGGAGTGCTTGAACCGGAGCAGGAGGCAGAATGTATTAAAGCGCTCAGGCAGGCTTTCCCGGACCATCCGCTGCGAATTGATCCCAATGCCAACTGGTCACTGGAAACTTCCATCAGGATTTCAGAGCTGATTCGGGATGACCTGGAATACTATGAAGACCCGACTCCGGGACTGGAAGGCATGGCCAGTCTGCACAGGGAAACGGGTGTCCCACTGGCGACTAATATGGTCGTTACGGATTTCGATGAATTCCGGCGCAGTATTGCCTTGAATGCTGTGCAGATTGTGCTGTCAGATCATCACTACTGGGGTGGTTTGCGAGATACGCTCCAGCTTGCAAGGATGTGTCAGACTTTTGGTATCGGTATTTCGATGCATTCAAATTCTCATCTGGGCATCAGCCTGATGGCAATGAGTCATGTGGCTGCTGCCTGTGAAAATCTCAGTTATGCCTGTGATACTCATTATCCGTGGCAGGAGGAAGATGAAGAGATTATTGCCGGTGGCAAGATTCCTATTCAAGATGGCTGTGTGCAAATTACGGATGCACCTGGACTTGGTGTGGAACTTGACAGGGAGAGGCTGGATAAGCAGCATCAACTCTATTTTCAAATTGATATCAGAAGCCGTGATGATGGAGCGCAGATGCAAAAGTATGATCCACAATGGCAATTTATGAAACCAAGGTTTTAGTGTCCTGATAAGAGTTGATTGTTTTACAGACTGAAACCTCGGGAGGGAAGCATGAAAAAAATAATAATTACCGCTTTAAGCTTCATGGCAAGCCAGGGTTGGATAAGTAGTGGTTACGCTGATATCCAGCCATCTACACAACCTGATCCTGTTGCTGTTACCCGTGAGGCAGCCAATGGTCTGCCAACCCACACCGTATTCAGGCCGGCAGATCTCAGTGCCTATGACGAGAATGAGTTACCCGTGGTGATCTGGACTAACGGCGCCTGTCGGCCTTCGCATTATGGCTATATTGGTTACCTGAGCGGGCTCGCCCAGGGCGGCTATATCGTGGTTGCCTTTGGTGGCATCAATGAAACGGATACCGTAGGCCAGGATGAACAACCGCAACGATCCCTGGCAGTCATGGACTGGCTGGAAACACCACAGGCCCAACAACAGTTTGACGGCAAGGCCGACAGTAGCAGAATCGCAACTTCGGGCACTTCCTGTGGCGGCCTGGAAGCCCTGCTGGCAGCAGCTGATCCGCGAGTGGATGCCGTACTGGCGCTCAGTACTGGCTTTTTTGTCAACGACACTGATCGGCTTATAAGTTCATTTGCAGATATTGATAAAGTTTCGGTACCCATCATGCTGGCCTATGGCGGTCCGACAGATATAGCGGCTGAAAATGCCATCGCCAACTATGAGCGCAGCAACGCTCCCTTTGTGCTGGTGTCAGCAATTGGCGCTGGGCATAACGGACTGACTTATGGTATCTGGGAAGAAGATACGGATATGGGCATCCTTATTGAATCCATCAATATCGGCACCACCTGGCTGGATTTTGCCCTGAAAGGGGATCATGCCGCCGGCCAGAAGCTGCTGGCTGATGACTGCTATTACTGCCAGATGGATATCTTTGAGGTACAGAACAAGGGGTTTTGATTTTCATAAAAACCGGTAATCACTTTCTGTTCCGGGTATGCCACTGGTGCTTTGGAACAGGCAGTGAATCGCAAGCCTATCGTAAAAGGCCAGACCAATATGCAAAATACAATCAGTACCGATAGAAGCACACTTCCAAGACCTGATACCAGATACCGTTGGGTCATGCTGGCAGCACTTTTTGTCATCACCACCATTAATTATGCTGACAGGGCTATCCTGTCCATTGCCGGACCGGCAATAGCCGAAGAATTGCAGTTTACCCCTGTCGATATGGGCTATATATTTTCTGCCTTTGCCTGGTCTTACGTGCTTTGTCAGCTTCCAGGAGGCTGGTTACTTGATCGTTTTGGATCAAAACGTGTCTATTTTTTCAGCATCTTCTTCTGGTCCCTGTTCACTTTTTTACAGGGAACCATTGGTTTTATGGCTGGCGGGATAGCTGTTGTCACATTGTTTATGCTGCGGCTGCTGGTGGGTGCTTCAGAGGCTCCTTCTTTCCCCGGTAACAGTCGAATTACCCAGGCCTGGTTTCCAACCCATGAGAGGGGCCGGGCTGCGGCGATTTTCAATTCAGCCCAGTATTTCTCAACGGTTATCTTCGCGCCTTTCATGGGCTGGATAGTCTTTTCCTTTGGCTGGCAGGCGGTCTTTTTTGTCATGGGAGGCATTGGCCTGTTCATGGCGTTTAGCTGGTTAAAAGTGGTTTACAGTCCATCGGAACACCCCAGAATAGGGCAAAATGAGTTGGCTTATATCGAAGCGGGTGGCGGATTGACCAATCTCGACAAGCCAGGTCAGGACAATGAGAAAGCACAAATAGATACACTGAATATTATCAAACAGCTGCTGAAAAACAGGATGTTGCTGGGTGTCTACATGGGTCAGTATTGCATCACTACCCTGACCTATTTTTTCCTGACCTGGTTTCCGGTGTACCTGGTCAACGAACGGGGCATGACTATCCTTTCAGCTGGTTTGATTGCGTCTCTGCCTGCCATCTGCGGATTTATCGGCGGCATTTCGGGAGGCTGGTTCTCCGACAAACTGATGAACCGGAATTTTTCGCTGTCCGTTGCCCGTAAAACACCGATTGTGATGGGCATGCTGCTGTCGATGAGCATGATTGTCTGTAATTATGTTGAACAGGATGCCCTGGTAGTTGCCTTCATGTCTCTGGCCTTTTTTGGCAAGGGTGTCGGGGCACTGGGCTGGGCCGTGGTTTCAGATACGGCACCGAAAGAAGCAGGGGGGCTCAGTGGAGGACTGTTCAATACCTTCGGTAATATTGCCGGTATTACCACGCCCATTATTATCGGTTATATCGTTGGCTATACGGGATCGTTTGCCGGCGCGCTGGTCTTTGTCTCTGCCAATGCCGCTGGTGCCATCTTCTGTTACCTGTTCCTGGTGGGTGAAATCAAAAGGGTTCATCTCAAAGAATCTCCTGTGGAAATTGGCGAAGAAAAGCTGGCCTGATGAATACAAAGTCCAGGGATATATCAACTCCAACAATTGTTGACATGCAGGTCGTTCCGGTTGCCGGAGCCGATAGCATGCTGCTCAACCTGAGTGGAGCCCATGGTGCTTTTTTCACCCGTAATTTGCTTATACTGAAAGACAGTTCCGGCAATGTGGGGCTGGGTGAAGTGCCAGGGGGCGAAGCAATTCGCGAAACACTGGAGCAATCCAGTGACCTGATTACTGGGAAGGCGCTGGGAGAATACAATGCAGTGCTTACTGCCATAGAGTCGTTATTTGCCGACAGGGATGCAGGTGGTAGGGGGCTGCAAACCTTCGATTTACGTACCACCATTCATGTGATGACGGCTGTTGAAACTGCCTTTCTGGATTTACTGGGGCAGCATCTTGAAGTGCCCCTGGCTGCTTTACTTGGTGAAGGTATTCAACGCCAGGAAATACCGGTGCTGGGTTATCTGTTTTATATCGGTGACCGTAAAAAAACGGACTTACCCTATCGTGATGAAGCAGATGCAGCCAGTGAGTGGTTTGAGCTTAGGAATGAAGAAGCCCTGAGTCCTGAATCTGTCGTGAATCTGGCAAAGGCTGCGTTTGATCGGTACGGATTCAGGGACTTCAAGTTAAAAGGCGGCGTGCTAAGTGGCGATGCTGAAATTGAGGCGGCCATTGCTCTGCATGAAAACTTTCCGGAAGCCCGCATTACGCTTGATCCAAACGGCGCCTGGTCTCTGGCTGAAGCCATTCGTCTTTGCCAAGACAAGCATGAAGTACTGGCCTATGCAGAAGATCCCAGTGGGGCGGAAGATGGTTTCTCCGGAAGGGAAATTCTGGCGGAATTCAGGAAGGCTACGGGCCTGCCAACTGCTACCAACATGGTGGCAACTGACTGGCGGCAGCTTGCCCACAGCCTGCAGCTGAATGCCTTGGATATTCCACTGGCTGATCCTCATTTCTGGACCCTGCAGGGTTCGGTACGGGTATCGCAAATCTGCAAGATGCATGAACTGACCTGGGGTTCACATTCAAACAATCACTTCGATATTTCCCTGGCCATGTTTACCCAGGTGGCAGCCGCCGTACAGGGTAACATTACCGCCATTGATACCCACTGGATCTGGCAGGATGGACAACGCCTGACACAGGAACCTTTGCAAATCATTGAGGGGAAAATTGCCCTGCCGGAAAAACCGGGGCTGGGCGTTGAACCTGATTTTGAAAAAATTGAAGAGGCTCACCAGCTCTATCTGGAACATGGTCTCGGGGCGCGGGATGATGCCGCGGCGATGCAGTTCCTGATTCCGGGCTGGACCTTTGATAACAAGAAGCCGTGCCTGGTCCGATGAATACCCGGCCAACTCCTTTGCTGATCCAGATGCATGAGTTAGACAATGTCGCCGTTGTTGCCAACGAAGGCGGCCTGGCAGCAGGGACAATTGTTGATTGGAAAGAAAAGCAGGTCATCCTGCAGGAGAAAATTCCCCAGAGTCATAAAGTGGCATTGTCTGACCTGGCAGCAGGTGAACCTGTTATTCGCTACAACACCACAATTGGACTGGCTGCAGAGGACATAAAAGCCGGAAGCTGGGTAAACGAGAAACGCTTAAATATTCCGGAGGCACCGGACCTGGAAAACCTGCCCATGGCAACGGTTCCTGATCCGCAACTTCCTCCGCTTGAAGGCTACAGCTTTGAAGGTTACAGGAATGCCGACGGCACAGTAGGTACACGAAATATTCTTGCCATTACCACCACGGTACAGTGCGTCACCGGTGTGGTGGGTTTTGCGGTCAGGCGCATCAGGGAAGAGTTGTTACCACAATATCCCAATGTCGATGATGTGGTGTCACTGGATCACAGTTACGGTTGCGGTGTGGCCATTGATGCCCCGGACGCCATTGTGTCGATCAGGACCCTGCGCAATATCAGCCAGAATCCGAACTTTGGCGGAGAGGTCATGGTAGTCAGCCTGGGTTGTGAAAAACTGCAACCTGAACGCATGGCAATCCCGGATCCGGTTCGCATCATTGAATCCGGCGAAGCCAGAGAAAAGCAAAGCAGGGAATCACTAGATGTGCTGCGATTGCAGGACCCGACCCATGTGGGTTTTATGTCAATGATTGATTCCATTATGGACTCGGCAAGAATTCACCTGGAAAGATTGAACCAGCGCAGTCGTGAAACCTGCCCGGCCTCAGAATTGGTAGTCGGTGTGCAATGCGGGGGCAGTGATGCCTTTTCAGGGATTACCGCCAACCCGGCAGTCGGCTTTGCAACAGATTTACTGGTCAGGGCGGGAGCCGCCGTTATGTTTTCCGAGGTTACGGAAGTGCGGGATGGCATTGCACAGTTAACGGCAAGAGCTGCAAATGAAGAGGTTGCCAGGAACATTATTCATGAAATGAACTGGTACGATGCCTATTTGGAAAAAGGCCAGGTTGACCGCAGTGCCAATACCACCCCCGGAAACAAACAGGGAGGGCTGTCCAATATCGTGGAAAAAGCCATGGGCTCAATTGTGAAATCCGGCAGTACGGCAATCACCGGTGTGTTGCCACCGGGAGAGCGTCTGCACGGCAGGCGTGGATTGATACTGGCGGCTACGCCGGCCAGTGATTTTATATGCGGAACTTTACAGCTTGCCGCCGGCATGAACCTGCATGTTTTTACCACAGGGCGTGGTACACCTTATGGACTGGCGGAAGTGCCGGTTGTCAAAATGTCGACCAGGACGGAACTGGCAAAACGCTGGCACGACCTGATTGATATTGATGCTGGCCCGATTGCTACTGGGCAGGCGAGCATTGAGGATGTCGGCTGGGAGCTTTTTAACTACCTGCTTGATGTTGCCAGTGGTCATAAAAAGACCTGGGCAGAACAGTGGCGTCTTCACAATGACCTGACCCTGTTCAATCCGGCACCGGTTACCTGAATTAAAAAAGTGTCAGAGTAAATTCAGCAGTTACTCTGGCACCAATTTCAGAATTCTGAAAAGCCACCCTGGCGGGCGATCAAGGCCCGCTGACATTCTTCCATGATCTGGAAATAACGCTGGTAACGATTGGCGCCCATGATGAAGGGATTGGGATCACCCGGCAGGGCATAACGCAGCAGCACCTGTCGCCAGATGGCCTGGTTATGGGCAGGATGATTGGCAATCAGCACATCCACTTCGGCAGCCTCGGTCACTTCACGCCAGCGCTGCAGAGATTCCACATGCAAACGCGATGCTTCCAGGTTGCGTGTGCCGCCGGTACCACCATGAAAGCCGGCGATGTGCTGGATACCATTATCATAGACAGGAAAAATAATACCCAGGGTGCCTGGCGAGTGACCGGGCACAATATGAAATTCCATACTGGTATCTCCGATGGTGATCACTTCACCATCATTAACAACGATATCACGAACCGGTGGAGCCACACCTGCCCAGCGCCCGCTTGGTGAGGCATCTTCGGCGATATTGTCCCAGTCTATGGCGGATGAAATAACCCGCGCATTGAACGTATCCTGCAGGTATCGGGCGCCGCCCCAGTGATCACCATGCCCATGGGTAATAACCACATGGGTGATGTCATTCGGATCCAGGCCGAGTTCACGAATGTTGGGAACGAGGATTTCACGGGCTTCATCAGCATTGTTGAGGGCATCAAAAACGATCAGGCCTTCACTGGTTTCCAGCACGTGTGCAGAAACAGAATTCTGGCCAACAGAATAAAAATTATCGAACATCTGCGTGGCTGGAATAATCCCATTATGTTGCACACCACCGACCATGGTTGAATCCAGGGGGCTGATCATGCAGCGCCAGAAAAAATCAGAAATCAGGTCATCGCCGGCAATATCGCGGGCACGCGATAGATGTCTGGCCACTGCTTCTTTGTTCTCATCAGGAAAAGCATTGAATCCCGGGAATTCGGCAGGATTATCCTGGGAAATTGCAGTGTTTGCAGTCAGGGTGAAAAGTAACCAGGTGCATGTGAAAAGTTTTGTTTTCATGTTCAAACATCTCATTTATTAAAATTGGCCGGGTATTATTTTGTAATTGAAAGAGCATATAACAAAAATTTTTAAATCTCTCTACTTAAGCTAAATTTCGATAGTGACTCAGTTTAAATTTACCAGTGAGAAGATATGAATGGGAAAGGTACTTTAATGGGGAGCCGTCCGAGGCAGGGATACCGAGGCCGAGCGTACAGGGATGTATTTACCGCGTGCTCGTTATTAACTTTCTTTAGATAATAATATTGGACAACAAAGTGTTAATAGTTCTGGCGATACGATTTTGACAGGTTACATCATGAAGAAAATCAATTTGTTTCCAGCGTTATTTTTCCTGACCGTATTTGCCAGTGTTCAGTCACTTGCCCAGGATTACCCGGATATGAGTGGTGTCTGGATGGCGACTTCCCCGCGCAGTATCCTCACAGAAAACATGCCACCGTTAACAGCACGAGCCCAGGCCGATATGGCAAATTTCGACCCCCTGAATGACCCGGTTATACGTTGCGTAATGCCGGGGTTTCCAAGAGCTGGACTTATCATCTACCCATTTGAAATTGTTCAGACAGAGTCCATGATCGTATTTTTATATGAGTCTTTTGGCATGGTTCGGCGTATCTATATGGATGGCAGAGAGCCGCCAGAATATTTGCCACCGGGTTACATGGGCTATTCACAGGGACATTGGGAACAGGACGAACTGGTCATTGAGACTGACAATGTTGCGCCAGGACTGCTAAGCGGTACGGGTTTAATGCAATATGGGGATGTTTCTGTGATCGAACGTTATCGATTAAAAGAAGATGGCACTCTTGAGGCCGATATGGAGATTACAGCATCGCAAACTTTTGAGTATCCCTGGCGCCGTCGCTTTACCTGGGAATATGATCCAGAAGGCATGATATTCGAATCTGTGTGCGACCCTGCCGATAGCCGCTTTTAAAATGAGGACCGGGATGAAAATAATATTAATGCTTGGCCTGGTCCTGTTTTCGGGTATGGCCACATTGTTACAGGCGCATCATTCCTTCAATGCACTCTTTAATGTTTCCGAGACGATTACGGTTACTGGGGAAGTGGGGCTGTTCAGGTTTATTGCGCCACACAGCTATATTGAGCTTATTGAAAGCACCGACAGTGGTGAGCCAATCATCTGGGAAGTTGAAACCACCACGCCAGGCATGTTGATCCGTCGTGGCGTGACGCCGGAAACATTACTGGCTGGACAGGCGATAACGGTTACGGGGAATCCTGCTCGTGATGGTCGCAGGCTTATACGCCTGTTAACCATAAAGATGCCTGATGGCAGGGAACTGCAGATACAATAGAAGGTGTTGAAACCAGGGTTGTCTCTTGGGTTTGCCCAGTCTTTTACACTATACTCAGGCGGTACTGCTACAACTCTCAGGATTTAGAATAATAATTAAAGGAGGAAGCATGCTGGTTATTCCTCACAGCGTTCGACGCATGGCGAATAAAGCTACTTCACGCTTTACTACATTTTTTTGTTTTTTAGCACTATCGACAATATCCAGCGCCCAGGAAATTAATGGTCGCCCTGACCTCAATGGTGTCTGGCAGACCCTAAGTACTGCCAACTGGAACCTGCTGACTCATGGCGCAGGCAAGGGAGGTAATGATGACATTGGCGTTTTTGGCGCGATACCGCCTGGAGGGGGTGTTGTTGCCGGCAATGAAATTCCCTATTTGCCAGAAGCGGCTGAGAGGCAGGCACAGAATTTTGCCAGCCGCTGGACAGCAGACCCGGAAATAAACTGCTATCTGCCGGGTGTCCCCAGAGCAACATACATGCCATATCCATTCCAGATTTTTCAGTCAGATAACCATATTACCTTTGCTTACCAGTTTGCCGGCGCTGCCCGTATTATCAATATGGGTGAACCGACAGAACCACCGCTGGAAAGTTGGATGGGCTGGTCCAATGGCCGTTGGGAAGGAGACACGCTGGTTATCGACGTCACCGGTTTCAATGGTGAGACCTGGCTGGATCGCTCCGGTAACCATCACAGCTATGAACTGCACGTTGTAGAGCGTTATACAAAGCTTAACGATTACATGATGGCCTATGAAGCTGTGCTGGAGGACCCATTGACGTATTCCCGACCCTGGACGATTAACCTGGTTCTGTACAGGCTGCCGCAGGACCAGATAATGGAGTTTAACTGTATTGAGTACAGTGAAGAGCTGTTGTACGGAGACCTGCGAAAACAGGTTGACGAGTAATTTGGTTTACATAAATACATAAAAAAATTTTAGAGGTGTAGGCATGTCTCGTAAAAAAATTATCAGCACATTAAGTGCACTTATTGCTTCACTAATATCTTCATTTGGCGCACAGGCCCAGGATATCCCCAGAACATCCTGGGGCGCCCCTGATCTCAATGGAATATGGACTAATGGCACGGTCACGCCCATACAACGAAATCCGGGTGATCCTGAATACTGGACGCCGGAACAGGCGCTGGCCGTGGAAGAGGCTGCTTATTCAAGAAGAGTGGAAAATGACAGGTTTGTTGAAGGCCAGGTGGGTTCCTATAATGCTGCATTTTTCGATCTCGGTCTGAAAACAGTCCCGAGTTTACGTACATCACTGATTATTGATCCTCCGGATGGGCGATTTCCTGAACTGAGCGAGAATGGAAGACAACGACAGCAGGAAGCCCGAACTTTTTTAGACGAGCATCTTTTTGATGGCCCGGAAACTCTGCAATTAACCGAACGCTGCATATTATTTGGCGGTGCGGCGGCACCCATGATGCCAGAGCCGTATAACAGCAACTACCAGATAGTCCAGACACCTGATCATGTGTCGATATTGGCGGAAAATGGTTATGCCATGCGTGTTATTTCATTATCAAGAGATGAACATTACCCCGAAAATGTTGAGCAATGGTTAGGTGATTCAATCGGCCACTGGGAAGGCGATACGCTCGTAGTGACCACGGATAATATCAAGTATGATCGTTACCAGAGTTATTACGGTGTCATGTACAACGCACCGACCTCGGATAACATTCGTGTAGTAGAGCGTTTTACCCGCATTGCAGAAGATAGTATTCGTTACCAGGCAACAGTAACAGATCCGGATATCTACACAGCGCCCTGGACCATTGAAACCTTCTTTGCACCCCATGAAGGACCGATGCTTGAATATGCCTGTCATGAAGGCAATGTCGGTATGTTTAATATGCTCTCGGGTGCCAGGTACGAAGAAAGCCAGGCGACCAACCAGTAAACCTCGATGGAGGAACAGATGATGAAAATAATAAGAATAGTCCTGCTGGCAGTAATAAGCTTGCCGTTAATACCGGTGTCCCAGGCGCACCATGCCTTTCAGGGTGAATTCGATGTCAACCGTCCGGTGGAATTACATGGTGAAGTTGTGCGTATTCGCTGGATTAATCCGCATTCATGGCTTTACATGGATGTCACCAATGAAGATGGCAGTGTAACCCAGTGGGCTGTTGAAATGGGTACACCCAACACCCTGATTCGCAGTGGTATAACCCGCGATTCAATTCCACCTGGAACCGAGATAGTCGTTCAGGGCTACCAGGCCAGGAACAACACACTACAGGCCAATGGGCAAAATGTCACGCTGGCAGATGGTACCAAGCTGTTTCTGTCAAATCGCGGGGAAGCCTTGCCGCCTGAAGAGTAAAATTCATCATTCACTATTAATAAAAAGGAATCCAGAATCATGTTCAGAATCACTACCTGGTTATTTTCGTTTTCTATTGGCTTGATGCTGATGGTAAACGCAGCATCAGCACAGACATCACAGGGACGGATGGTAAGACCCCTGTTACTGACACATGTTGTCGAAAACCTGGAAGACTCCATTGAATTCTACCGGCAGGGACTGGATTTCAACGTGGTGGAAGGGCCTGCCCCGTTGACGGCATCAGCGCTGGTGCAAAAAGTCGTCTCTGAAACGCCAACAGCCAGTGCCCGTTATGCAGTGATGGCCATTCCGGGTTCTGCGCTGTCCCTGCGATTTATCGAATTTGATGGTGTTGAAACCAGTCCCTTCCAGCAAAGACTGTATGATCCCGGTGTTACCCGTTTCTCTATTCAGGTAAGAGATATTGATTATGCTTTTGAGCGGGTTAAAGATACGGTGATGAGTGTCGATACCATCAGTGCCGGACCTGTCTATACACAAAGACCAAGAAACAATACCCGTGCTGTGATGTTGCGCGATCCCGATGGCTTTGTGTTCGAGTTTGTCCAGTCGGGCAATCCCAGACAAACAGAGGTTCCGGAAAGCAGTAACATTTATGATGCGCGCTCCTCCCTGGCGCTGGTGAATATTGAACAGGCCATGGAATTTTATGGCGACATTCTTGGTTATGAAGCAACCCGGGAGCCTGGTTACATCAATGACGCCGTGCTCGCACTGGAAGGCACGCCACGAGCGCGTGCACGCAGTATGGGTACCATGCCACCGGGGTCAGCCAATCCCTGGTTCTTCTGGGAATTCAGGGATATTGAGCGTACCAAACGTTCACCGGACCCCCAGGATCCGGGTGCATCTTCCATCACCCTGCAGGTAGAGGATATCCATGCGCTGGTAGATCGCATTCATGATGCGGGCCAGATAGTTGAAACGCCGGGAGGACAACCGGTTCGACTGGATAACAACACCGAAGCGATCCTTGTCCGCAGCCCGGACGGCTTACTGGTTGAGCTGGTGGAGTTTTAAGCGCGTAGCTTAATCAATTCTGCCTTTGTTACTGATACTTTGTTCCCAGTAAACAATGTCAGAGCAGACATTGTCTTTCAGGCCGGCTAACAGGTAATCCACCAGGTCTTCTTCCAGGCGTGGGTTAATATTCATTATGAGCGGCGTTTGCATCAAAGCGTCTCCAGATGTCTTTTGCTATGAAAAATCCGGTAGATGATGGGCAAGAGAAAAAGCGTCAGCAGGGTAGAGCTGATCAGGCCGCCAATGACCACTATAGCCAGGGCGATATAACAGTTACTTTGTCAGAAGAACAACTCAGCATAGCTGATACCGGGTCAGGCATACCGGAAAAAGATTTGCCCCATATTTATAACAGAAGTTACACAACCAAGCAGGGTGGAACCGGTCTGGGGCTGAACCTGGTGAAAAGAATCCGTGATCGTTTTGACTGGCACATTATCGTCACCAGTTCGGAAGGGGAAGGGATAAACGTTCAAATAGATTTTACTTCGTAACCTGAAGACAATTTGACATGAGGCTTGCCTGTCATTTGCAATAAGTCTGGCTGATCAAAATTCAAATTCGACAAGAAAACGCAGGCTTTGATCGGGGCTGTCACTATCAAGCCCGACGATATAGCCAGCTTCCCAGTGTAAATTTTTACGAATGCCGGTATTGATTTGACCCTGTATAACCGGACCAAATCCAATTGAAGTCTGACCGGCATAAAACTCCAGTCCCGGCTCAAAAAATGAAGAATAACGGTATCGAGTCTGAAATGATAAAATACTTTCCAGTTCATCATCAATATCTCCACCCCATTCTTGGATTAAAAAAAGGTTGGCAGTCCCACTCCAGCGGCCCCATTCTTTTTCGCCTAAAAGAGCAACACTGAATTCTTCAATATCAACTTCAGTTTCCGTTTCATATTCAAACAAAAGACCCCAGTCTGCAAAAAATTCTCCCTGTTCAGTCAGCTGCCACTTTAATTCGAGTTCATAGGCCTCGATTTCAAAATGTCCATTCCGCGATTTTTCACCAATAACATAGGCTTCTCCAAACCAGCGGTCTGAAAAAGAAGTACCAAAGGCCAGTTGGTGTATCTGCGCAGAGGTGACAAGGCCACGTTGCTCATCCTGAGCCAGAACGCGATATTCCAGCTCATGTTCCAGAGCATCCACATAGGGGTGATATATCTTGTCAATGGAGGCACCATCGGCCAGGGCAAAATTACTGAACAAAATGCAGCCAGTTGTCATAAAAAATAAAGGTAACTTTTGTTGTTTATAGATCATAATGTTTTAATCAGTTTCTGACTGTTTTTTTGAAAACCAGGTTATTTTATAAAGTGGGCTAATCAGAATCAGGAATGCGGCTACTAAATAACAGGTAAATTGCAGTGCAGATGGTGTTGCTTCATAGCCAACCAGGGCATATAACAGCTGACCCGAAACAGTGTATTCCGGTAAAACGGAAGAGCTATTCCATAATTCAGGTGTGTAAGGTAGCCAATCGGCCTGGGTGAGTAACAGGCAAGCCTGGGAAGCCATGTTGCCAGCAAACAGGGCCAACAAAATCATGCAGGCTCTCAGTGCCCAGCGCGATGGCATACTGACAAGACAATAAAACAGCAGTATGCCACCACTCGCACCTATACCAAGTGCAATGACAGAGCCCATCATAACGGGGGCAACGTTTTCGGGTTGAGCTGTAATACCACCAACATAAATAATGATTTCGGATACTTCGCGAAATATACCCAGGGATATAACCAGCGTTAGTAAAATACTGATTAACTGATTCAGTTTGGGGTATTTTTGTAACCGGCTTTTCGTAAGTCCGTAACAAAGCACCAGGAGCAGGGCGATAATCAGGGTCTGAATTAAAGCGTTGACTACTTCCAGGCCAACATAATCAAACCATAAAGATATCGTTGGTATTAAACGGGCATAAAGCCATGAACCAATGAGGCCAAAAACTGAGGAGGTTAAAAGCCAAAAATAACCCAGAGTAAATTCAGTCGGCCAGAGTTGACGTAATAGCCTGATTAATGTCACCAGCACGCTGATTAATAAAGCAGCTTCGACAATTTCCTGCAGAATGAGAATGACAGCATCTAAAAACATGGGTTATTTCAACTCTTTCATCTGATGAGAATCATTCCCTGTGCCGTTCTGGGATAGAATTCACCAAAAAACGGATAGTCACCAGGTGCCAGCGGGCCGATAAAAATAACGGTTCGACTATTGCCGGGTATAACTTTTTCCCGGTTAAGTTCATAGCTTTCAAATTCCTCTGCTGTTGGATCCTGATTGATAATTATCAGGCGTATTTTTTGTCCGGCCGGCAGTTCCAGTGTTGAAGGAAAAAACAAATGATCCTGAATGACAATTTCCACTTCCTGATTTGCAGCAAAACCCAGTGCGCTGATGCTTAAGGCATAACAGACAGTAATGAATTTAATAATAAATTTCATGCTATTCATGATGAGCTGCGTTTAAAACATACTGTAAAAACTGAACCATTATGAGAGCTGGCATCATCCAGTGTCAATTTAGCGC
>JAYPJO010000008.1:0-3586 GCA_038128465.1 Gammaproteobacteria bacterium | reverse complement strand
ACTATGGTCAAACCAAGCCCGCACCCAGGGATTACGGAATCCTCATTTTGTGATGATCGGTAAAATCTTTCGAAAATAAGCTCTTTTTCATTATCAGGAATACCTTCTCCATTGTCTTCAACAGAAAGGCAAACTTCATCTGCAGAAGAACTTATCTCAACCCTGATATCTGAACCTTCAGGACTGTATTTAGAGGCATTGCTAAGAAGGTTGCTTATCAACGTTTCCAGCGCAAACTTTTCCGCAAGTATTTTTTCGGTTTTGCCATCCAGTTCGATATTTTGATGCTTTTTCTCAAAAAGTGAGTAGTTTTGTGCAATGACCTCCTGGGTCAGCGCAAATAAGTCCAGTTCGGTGCAGTTGCTTGCAAACTGATCCGGGCTGGACCGATACAGCGATAATAGTTGTTCAATTAAATGCTGCATGCGATCAACACCATCCTGTAAAGCAAGGAATGCCTCACTTTTCCCATTGATCTCATGTTGTAAATTATGTAACTGGATTTTTAGAGCACTTATCGGTGTGCGTAGTTCGTGTGCAGCATCCGCAGAGAAGCGCTTTTCCCTTTCAAGAGCATGATCCAGACGTTGAATGAATCCATTCAAGGAGCGTACAACCTGGTTCAGTTCATTTTTAGCCTGAAAATGTTGTAAAGGACTGAGATCGTTGATCGGTTTATTGCGCAATTCATCTGATAGTTGTCGCAGGGGTTTTAAGCCCTGGCTGACAACAACCCAGATCAACAAGCCTATGAGTGGAATACCGAATAAAAGCGGGGTGATGGATTCCAGAACGACATTTTCAGCCAGTACAAAACGCAAGTCTGTTCTCTCGGCAACAATGACCCAGCGCTTTTTCAGGTCGTCATATCGTGTATAGGTGCGCCAGCGGTAGCCATCAAAATTGGCATAGTCAAAACCTGGAGTGAACGTATTAATTGCTGTATCAGGGGCATGAAAAGATGATCCAATTAACTGTTTGCTCAATTGTGTATTGTCATTGGTATTCTGGAAATCCTCCTGCCATAACTGAAAAGCCAGATTGTTCCCCAACCTGAAATCATCGTTAAGTTGTTGCAGATCTAGGTTGGCGACCAGTCGTGATAAATCCAGCAATTCGTTATCAAACAGTATGTCGGCCTCGGCCATACTGGACTGGTAGCCACGCAAGGCAGCGACAAAATTAAACAGGATAAGGATGGCCAGAATTCCGGCGACCAGGAATGTTCGAATGGAACCCACTATGAGGTCTCTGTGTTGATTTTATATCCTACGCCACGAATAGTCTTGATGAAGTCACCACCCAGTTTTTTTCGCAAATGATGGATATGTACTTCCAGGGCATTACTGCTGACTTCTTCGCCCCAGCTATAGAGTTTTGTTTCCAGGGATTCCCGGGTTTGAATTCGATCGGCATTTTCCATCAGGCTCTTTAGTAACATATATTCCCTGCGCGCCATGTCTACTTCCTTTGTATCACAGGTCACATTCTGTTTCAGGGTGTCCAGGCATACTTTGCCGATATTTATCGTTGAAGACTTGGCGCTGACCAGCCTTCTTTCAAGCACTCTAAGGCGGGCAAAGAGTTCACTCATTTCAAAAGGTTTGGCCAAGTAGTCATCGGCACCGCTGTCCAGTCCTGTTACTTTATCGTTGGTAGAATCCCTCGCGGTGAGCAGGAGTACAGGTAAATCAGTTTCCTTTTTTCGCAGCTTTTTTAACACATCCAGGCCGCTGATATCAGGTAAACCAATATCCAGTATCATCATGTCCGGTTTTTCGGTGGCAACGACATGTAAAGCGGCTTTGCCGCTTTCCACGTGATTGACTGCATAACCCTGATTTTGAAGTGCTTTTTGTAAACCCAGTGCAAGAGGGTGGTCATCTTCAACTAACAGTATCTGCATATAACTTATCTATCTGCGATTTCTTCCAGCGAATCACTAATTTCCTTTTGGCGCCCGGCATCTGCAACAGCCCTGCCAGGACGTGCTGGAGCCTGCTGTGCTTTTAAGAGGTACTGGCGGGCTTCTTCATAGCGGCGTTCTTTTATCAGGTAAGAACCATAAAAATAATTCGGATCTATGCCATCGGGGTTTAGAGTAAGTGCCTGTAACAAAAGTTCCTCAGCCGTTTTATCATTACCAAATGCGATGGGCCAACCTGGCACACTATAATACAAAGTACCCAGGCTTGCATAAGCAGAACCATCCAGCGCATCTGGATTAATTGTCATGGCCCGTTCCAGATCAGCTTTTGCATCTTTTACCAGGGATAGTGCTCCCAATCCGCCTTTAACACCGGCAAAGGTGGATTTTATGATGCCACTCCAGATCCAGGCTTCAGCTGAATCACTGTACTCGGTAGTGACAGCAATGGCTTCAGTAATCAATTGCTCAAAAGCACTTTCCTGCAAGTTGCTGTCAAGCTGGTAATTAACCTCTGCCCAGCGTTCCTGCAGGTGCGCGACATCGGAATCCACATCAGCAAAAACAAAAGTACAGGGTAGAAGGGTAATCAGAAAAAATAAATGTTTTAATTTAGTCATGTTTCCTCCCTAGGAATTGGCATACGCTTTTATAGTTTTCAGATTTTTTGTCAAAGCTTTACTGACTACGCCAGGCATTAAAGCATTAATGCGAACAAATAATTTTTCCGGCCAGCCAAGGTATTTGGCGTGCTGTCCTGTTTCCAATACGTTAATAATCTGTGCGGCAACATGGTCTGGAGAATCAGCCTTGTTACCCAGTGCTGTATTGAGTGCATTGACCTTATCGGAATTGAAGTTGGTACTGGTGGCACGCGGTGCAACGTAGGAAACGTTGATTGAACTGTCAGCCAGTTCCCTGGCTAGCGCTTCGGAAAAAGTCTTGATAGCGGCCTTGCTGGCGCAGTAAACACTAAAACCCGGATGGCCGATGCTGCCAAAGGTGGAACCGACATTCAGTATTACCGCTTCAGGTTTTTGTTTCAATATGGGCAGCAACAGGTTGGTCAACTCTACAGGAGCCAGGGTATTAACCTGAAATGTTTTTTCGATGATTTCTGCACCCTGGTTCTCGAACAGGGAAAAATCCATGATGCCAGCGAGATTTATCATGCCATCGATGCCATCATCAAGCTGACATTTTTTTACAATTTCCAGACGACCTTCTGGAGTGCTGATATCACTGACTACGCTGTCATGGCTTTTATCAAGCTTTGATATTAAAACATTAAGTGATTCTTCGCTGTTACTGCTCAGTAACAGTTGCACGCCTATCTTTTCAAGTTGTTGACAAAGCGCAGTACCAATACCGCCAGTTGCGCCGGTGACAAGAATACGTTTATCAGCCAGCAGCATTACCAGCCTCTCTCAATAAACTTCTGGGAATATGATGCTCCGGTTTAAGGCTGCGGAAAATATCGCCATAAAGTTTATAAAACATTTTAGCGCTGTGAATGATCAGCTTTTGTTCACGCTCATCAGTAATTTTATTCATCAGGGTTTCGAAAAACTTCACGTGTTCCTGATCAAGTGCGCCATGTGAATAAAGATATGAAAAGGCCTTGCGGGGCAGATTCAATTTCTCACGTATAATGTCAGC
>JAYPJO010000007.1:20920-23912 GCA_038128465.1 Gammaproteobacteria bacterium | reverse complement strand
GGTTTGTTAGGCGCAGTAAGATCGGTCGCATGAGTATTTTTCCTAAGCTATTGCTATTGTCGGGTGTGGCGGTATTAAAAACGCGACAAACCAGAAAGGCGAACAGTTTTCAATAAACTGCGCGTAATGACAAGTGATCGTTCAAATGTTGGGAGCGTAACGCCCTCTCATCCAAATGAGGGTAGACCTCGACACCCACAATCCTGCACTCTGAATGACATCGAACAATGATAAGGGCACTACTTGAGTCGACTCGAACGAAAAATCGCGATCGTAACGGGCGCCGGCCAGGGCATTGGCCGTGGAACTGGGTATATAATTCAGGTTCAGATCGAAATAACGTTCAGTACCTTCAACTCCCATATCCTGCATAAAAACCAGTTCTTCCGGTGAATTGACATCAAACTCCCTGATCATGCGCAGGACATCACCACGCTCATCCAGTTCACCAAAAATATAGTAATCACCCACCAGAATCAGAACCGGCTCTTCATCATCAAACATGTCCTGCCATGGACTGAACCCGGTAAATACTGTCTCTGATGGAGAATCAGTCGGTTCCGGCACCAGTTGAAATCCGAAATTTAACAAAAGTAAAAATATTGCAAAGCCTGCCAGCCATCGGGTTGACGAATCTCGTTGCAGTGGCTTTCCTGTCAGGCTGACCGAACCCTGGGCAGCTTCATCAGTCGGTATGGCGGTCAGGATGTACTGGCCCTTGGGAATATCGAGTCGATACTTTTCCTGTTTGCCGTATTTATCGAAATAGGCCTTTAGCTTGTTACGAAGATGGTAAATATGTACGCGAACAATCGAATCTTTGCCGACATCAAAATCTGCATCCCGACCCAGAACATCTATGGCTATAGCCATCTCTTTTGGGTTGCTTCCGTTTATTTGACAGTGTGCAAGATAGGTGAGTATCTCACTATAGGTTTTTGAACGCCCTAGAACACCACTGTTAATGATGCGCTCAATTAAGGCCAACAACTCGTCTGGCTGGATATTGCTCATAATTTTCGTCTTAAGCTAAAAAGACGAGCATTTTGTCTGAATTACCAGAAAAGACAAGTTATTTTTTAACGTTAATTTTTTTATTTTCTGCCAGGAAAGCAAAATTATTAACGCTTGTTAACGGAATATTTCAGTTTAAAATCAGTAGTTTATGCTATTTTTAGGTGGGTTGGCAGAAAAAGTATGGAACCTAGTATCAGGAACCAGATGATTATTGAATCAGCCAGTTAACGGAGCTAACTACTTTGATTTCAGTAAAAATTAACTTTAAAACTGGTATCTGACACCTATCCGAAATGCTCTGGGCGCTGTCGCCCGGCTCATGAAACAATTGGTGATATCGCAATCAAGTGTATCTGAGCTTAATCCCGGAGCATCCAGGCCCTGAACATAGGCAGGATAGTAATAAACAATCTCCTTGCCATCTGTATCGGCCAGGTTCAGTACTTCAATAAACATGGTCAGTGAATCCCAATGATAGGCACCACGAACATTTACTGTGGTCAGGGATTCACCGCGCCTGGTGTTGGTGGCATCCAATGCGTAAGGGCCCAGATAACGAACCCGAATGCTCGCATCCCAGTCTGGCCTGGTAAAAGAAAGCCCCAGCTGTGCTGCTTCTTCCACAGCCTGCTCAACGTAGGGCCCTTCAGGGTTACTGACATAGCGCGCATCACTGCTGGTATATACTGCATCCATACCAAGCCAGTCTGTTGGCTGCCAGAACATAGTCAGCTCCAGACCATCTCTTTCTGAACCACCTTTTGGTTCTACAGAGTTCGAATCCCCTTCGAAAATCAGCTCACTGTCCTGATCCAGCCACCAGTATGCCGATGTAAATTTGAAGTCACCCAGGGTCAAACGTCCACCGACTTCATAGCCGGTCCCTGTTGAAATACCTGGAACCGGGTCAATGTTATTGACAACACCGCGCGCATCATTGGAGTGAAAACCCCGACCCCAGTTGTAATAAAGCTCCAGGTTATCGCGTGCCATATACGCTAAACCAAATTTTGGAGAAACCTGGCTGGCCGTTTTATCACCATCGACACTCAGTGCATTTTGCGCTTTGGCGCTGAAATCAAAATAGTCCGCACGCAAGCCTGCTGTCACTCTTAAATCCAGGGCGGGATACCAGATCCCTTCAACGAAAGTACCCAGCGATCCTTCAGTGATTGCATTGTTGGCGATATCACCGACATAGAGACCATTGTTAAACTGTTCAACACCGATTCGACTGCCATCGTCATAGCGAAATTCACCACCGACAATGAGCTCATAGTCACTATTGCCTATCAGTGTTTTGTTTCCCTGCCCGCCAACGATCCAACGCTTGTCAAACTGATTAATCTGGGCATCATAGGTCGGATTGGATGACATGGTCCAGTCATAGAACTGACCATAAAAATTGGCATCCCAGTCAACACCGTTTAGCTCAGCACTGGCTATCCAGCGTTTGGTCTCACCTTCAGCAGTGGGGTCAAGTGAACAGAAGGCATTCTCACAGACAGCTGTCCCAAATGCCCGTTCAGGAATCTGCTCGGTCGGATCCCAGCTGGCGTGATAACCCGATAAAGTAAAAGCGGCATCCCCAAAACTGGTTTCGGTAATATATTTTCCCCATAACGATAAATGATTCAGGTCCTCGTCTTTTTCCCAGGGGCCGTCATAATTTTTATATTCCCCGATAAAAGACAGGGTGCCATCACTGAGTTCCTGGCTCATCCCGCCAGCATAACGATTCCAGCCAAACTCACCGACTTCGGCCGATACAAAGGGTCGCTCAACTACATCGATCGTGTGTATGTAAGAGGCACCTGCCAGTGAAAAATCACCCAGATCAGCATAGTAGGGGCCTTTCCTGTAGTCTATGCCATCAACTGTCTCGGGAATAATGCCATTCACATCCAGATAACCCTGACCGTGACCATGGGAACTCATGTTAAGAGGAGTACCATCCAGTTGTACGGTGTAATCG
>JAYPJO010000007.1:14083-20910 GCA_038128465.1 Gammaproteobacteria bacterium | reverse complement strand
TGATCCAGATTAAATCCTCGCAGGAAATACTGGTTAGCCTTACCAGTGCCTGAATGCTGTACAGCAACCAGTCCCGGCATGGATTCCAGTAATTCTGCTGTTTTCACCAGGGGGCGAATGAGCAAATCAGCTCCACCAACATAACCTACGCTGGCTGAAACAGCTTCTCCCACCAGGTCAGTATTACGCCCAAACACAACCACTTGCTGAATTGCTGGTGCTGGTCGATCCTGGGCGATTGCCAGAGGTGATAAAGACGAAACTACTCCTGTGCCCAACAACATGGCCAGTGCAATTTTTTTCTGGCGGAATCTGAAACCCTTGCTCATACTCATGCTCATTTCCTTACTTCTTTTAAAGCTAAATCCGACATCTGAAAGCGATGTCCTTTGAAAGCAAACTTTATAGTAATTTTTTGAAAAACAAGGCTAATTAACTGTTTTGTAACTGTTTAGGATTTGTTAACAAATTGTTAAAACCACGAATTACTCATTGGATTAAATTTTCTGCAGATAATTTGCTGACAAATAGCATGTTTATACTCACAACATCGCGATATTTGAGTTAACATTGGCAGTCCTGTCGGCAAAGTCCTGCAGCTATTTTCGTAATAATTTTCGTACTAATAAAAAGTTCACATTGATGTCAGATTTACCGTCGAACCAGCCCAGATCCATAGATGCTGCATTAGGTAACACCAGCAGTCTGAAGCTGCCCCCTCATTCGATTGATGCAGAACAGGCTGTGCTGGGTGGGCTGATGCTGGATAACTCGGTGTGGGATGATGTCGCCGATATCCTGATTGAGTCCGATTTTTACCGCAAGGAACACAATATCATTTTTCAGGCTATGGCCAAGCAGAATGATGCCGGCAAACCCATCGACCTGGTGACCCTGGCTGAAGCCCTGGATCATATCAATCAGCTGGAAGCCTGTGGCGGTCTTGATTACCTGGGAGAACTGGCAGGCAATACACCCAGCACGGCCAATATCCTGGCGTATGCCAATATCATTCGGGAGCGCGCCATTCTGCGGCAGCTGATTTCTGTAGCCAATCAGATTGCAGACAGTGGTTATAACCCGGACGGACGTGACAGTGCTGAACTGCTCGACCTGGCCGAACAGCAGGTCTTCAAAATAGCCGACGAAAGACCCAAAGATGGCGGCCCACAGTTTATTGACCCCTTGTTGAAAAAAGGGCTGGGCCGATTGGAAGAACTGTTTAATTCTGAAGGCAACCTGACCGGCCTGACCACAGGCTTCAAAGACCTGAATAACCAGACCTCTGGCATGCAGAAATCTGATCTGATCATTGTTGCCGGACGTCCGTCCATGGGCAAAACTGCCTTTGCCATGAATCTGGTGGAAAACTACATCCTAAGTGAAGAAGACCCCTTACCAGTACTGGTGTTCAGCCTGGAGATGCCGGCAGACAGCCTGATTACCCGAATGCTCTCTTCCATTGGCAAGGTTGATCAGACCCGCATGCGCAATGGCAAGCTGGTTGAAGATGACTGGCCCAAGCTGACCCATGCCATCAATAAATTGACCGGCAAACCATTGTATATTGATGATACTGTAGGACTTAACCCTACCGAAATGCGGGCACGCGCACGACGTGTGGCTAAAGACCACAACAACCAGATTGGCCTGATCATGGTGGATTATCTGCAGTTGATGCAGCTGCGAAGTCATAGCGAAAACCGTACCGGTGAGATATCTGAAATATCGCGGGCACTGAAACTGATGGCACGTGAATTTGAATGCCCTGTCGTTGCACTTTCACAGTTGAACCGTAGTCTGGAACAGCGTCCCAACAAGCGTCCGGTCATGTCGGATTTACGTGAGTCTGGTGCCATAGAGCAGGATGCTGACGTCATCATGTTTGTTTATCGTGATGAGGTTTATAACGAGGATACAGAACACAAAGGCATGGCTGAAATTATCATAGGCAAGCAGCGTAATGGTCCAATTGGCACCTGTAATCTCAGCTTTATCGGCAAGTACACCCGTTTTGAAAATTACATGCCCATGAGTGCAGAACAAAACTTTGGCGGCATGTCCGGTTCTGGCTTTGGGGGGGTTGATGCTGATGTCGGAGACTTTGACGAGTGATCCATCGTGTTAAAGCCAACATCAGTCGTAGTGCTCTAAGTCATAACCTCAACATTGCCCGCTCTTTTGCCCGAGACCGCCGGCTCGTTGCCGTGATAAAGGCCAATGCCTATGGCCATGGTCTGATCCCCTGTGCTGAAGCCCTTAAGGATGCGGATATTTTTGGGGTAACCGATATTGATGAAGCCGACCAGCTTGCAGCCTTTGACATTCATAAAGACATCCTGATCCTGCAGGGCATCATTGAGCGTGCTGACATAAGCCGCATTGCCGAGGGTGGCTACCAGATCGTTATTCACCACCTCGATCAGCTTGACTGGCTCGAGCAGGAGCTGGACCCGTTCAAACTGGACAAACCAATAAGCTTCTGGCTGAAAATGAATTCCGGCATGGGACGGCTGGGTATTGCGCCAGAAGACTTTGTCAGCACTTACCATAAGCTACAAAAAAAGAGCTGGTGCAAAGACGTTATCCTGATGACTCACCTGGCCAATGGCAACCTGATCGATTCAACCCTGAATCAACAACAGGTCGACACTTTTAACACGACTACCCAGGCGATTCCGGATGCTGAAACAAGCATACCAGCCTCCTCTGCCCTGCTGGCTGAGATTGGCCAGAGTTGTGACTGGGTTCGTCCAGGCATCATGTTGTATGGCAGCTCTCCCTTCCCGTATCAGGGTGAAAAGCTGCGCCGTGAGCAGTTTGGGCTGCAGGCGGCCATGACACTGCAGGCACGGATTATTTCAATACAGGACTGCAAAGCCGGTGATAATGTCGGGTACTGCTCGCAGTACATTTGTCCACAGGACATGCGCATCGGGATCGTCAGTATTGGTTATGCCGATGGCTACCCCAGTAATGCCCCCAACAACACGCCGGTGCTGGTCAATGGTAAACGCACCGGCACTCTCGGCAGGGTATCCATGGATATGATTGCCATCGATTTGTCCGGGCATCCTGATACAGCCATAGGCGATATGGCAACACTCTGGGGTAATGATTTGCCACTGGATGAAATTGCCGAACATACCGGCATACTTTCCTACAATCTCACCTGCAGCATCGCACCGCGTGTAGAAAGACATTACACGGACTAGTATGGCCAAACAGAAGTCAGCATATGTTTGTAATGATTGCGGTGCTGAGCATGGCCAGTGGCAGGGCCAGTGCGCCAGTTGCGGGGAATGGAATACGCTGTCGAAAATTAACCTGGGTCCGGCCAATGCACCTTCTGCCGCTGCCAATTTCAAACGTCAGGGTATAACCGGCAGCCTGTCTTCGGTGCAAACCCTGAATAATATTAATCTAGATGAACAGCCACGTATAGAAACAGGAATCAGTGAATTTGACCGGGTTCTGGGTGATGGCATCGTGCCTGGCTCAGCAGTATTGATTGGCGGCAATCCCGGCGCCGGTAAAAGTACCCTGCTGTTACAGATCCTGTGCAAACTATCGCAGCAGCAAAAAGCACTCTATGTCACCGGCGAGGAATCCCTGCAGCAGGTTGCCATGCGCGCCAAACGCCTGGACCTGCCTGCCGATAAACTGCTGATGCTTGCCGAAACTAACATCAATGAAATAACCAGTGTTGCCCAGGAACACAAACCCTCCCTGATAGTTATCGATTCCATACAGGTCATGCACAGCGCAGAAATTGCTTCGGCTCCCGGCTCCGTCAGCCAGGTGCGCGAGTGTGCTGCCTATCTTGTGCAGTATGCCAAGCAAACCAATACGGCGATCTTTTTTGTCGGACATGTCACCAAGGACGGCAACCTGGCTGGCCCCAAAGTACTCGAACACATGATTGACTGTTTCATGATGCTTGAAGGTGGTGATGACTCCCGTTATCGCACCTTGCGCGGACAGAAAAATCGCTTTGGCGCTGTCAATGAACTGGGTGTTTTTGCGATGACTGAAACCGGCCTGAAGGAAGTGAAAAACCCTTCGGCAATTTTCCTGGCACGCACCGAAGAAATTTCACCGGGCTCATTGGTTACTGTGTTGTGGGAAGGCACCCGGCCACTGCTCATCGAAATCCAGGCCCTGGTGGACAGTTCGCAATTTGGTAATCCCAGGCGTATTGCTGTCGGCCTGGATCATAATCGTCTGGCCATGTTGCTGGCTGTCCTGCATCGCCACGGCGGACTGTTCATGGCCGACCAGGATGTCTTTGTCAATGTGGTGGGTGGCGTGCGCATCTCTGAAACCAGTGCCGACCTGGCATTGATACTGGCCATTGTATCCAGCTTCAAGGACAGGGCGCTGGATCAGGAACTGGTTGTGTTTGGTGAAGTAGGCCTTGCGGGTGAAATACGGCCGGTACCCAATGGCCAGCAACGTATTCAGGAAGCTGCCAAACATGGCTTCAGTCGTGCCATCGTCCCTAAAGCCAATGCGCCCAAGCAGGCAATCAAAGGTATGAAGGTGATTCCGGTGTCTCGTCTGAGTGAGGCCCTGGCGGCTTTGTGATAGCATCAATACCATGAGTTCTTCCCTTATCCCTGAGCGACCTTTACTGATTTCACCGACACTTGCTGCAACTATTGGCCTGGAAGAAGCCGTCATGTTGCATGTAATCAGTGAGCTGTTTTTGCAACATCCCACCATCAGTCGCAATCAGCGCAGCTGGATGGAACTGAACAACCGAATACTGCAAAAAGCTCTGCCTTTCTGGCCACTGATTGATATCAAGCGCATCAGGAAAAACCTGCTCGAAAAAGGTCTGATACACATCGAGGCAGTACCGGATAATCCCGAATCCTTTCTTATTGCTATCAATCAACTCAGCCAGAACGATGACAACAAGGTGGAAGAGCCCCGTCACAAAAAACCCAACACCCTGAGTTCTGTTTTCAGTAATACTGAAGCCGGCGGCAAAGCCACTTTTATCCCTTCCAACTGGCAACCTGGTGAAGATCTGTACCGACAATGCCAGCAGCACAATATTCCCAGGGAGTTTATCGAGCAACGAGTTAAATCTTTTGTGATGTACTGGCGGGAACGACAGAAAGCGCAATATTCCTGGCACAATACTTTCCTTAACTGGATACTCAAGGACTGGCGCAGGGAACAAAGTTACCAGGGCGCAAAAGAGCTTGAATCAGACATGAGCAGATCCTGGCGCCCCAGCGAAGAGGCACTCAGTATTCTGGAAAACGCCGGGGTAAACAGAAGCTTCATTGAAGATGCCATTCCGGAATTTGTGTTGTACTGGAAAGAGCGTGGTCTGGTTACTAGCACCTGGAATACCAAGTTTATTGCCCACATCCGGCGACAATGGGCGAAATACACCCTGGCGGTTGAAAACGATCCGACTCCTCGACTGATACCAACAGACTACGAACCCAGCCCCGCCTGTTTTGAAGTGCTCGCCATGGCCAATATTGATGAGGCTTTTGCCCGTGATCAGATCAGGGAATTTATCCTATACTGGCAAGATCGCAAGGAAGCGCACCCTTCCTGGAATACCAAATTTTTACAGCATGTTAAATACAAGTGGGCTTATCAGCAGCAGGCGAATTTGCCAGCCACCCAACAGATACAGGACGCCATAGCGAGGTTTACGGATCGTTCTTGGGCTGAATGAAATAGAAGCTACTGCGCTTGCGAATACTTTGTTAAAACTAAAAATTGGCTTGGTCATTTATCTGTCAAATAAACTCCCTCACTAATTTTTAGTTTTGCCTCGTCTTCGCTTCGCTCGTTACGCTTCCTGGATTTTTTATAGATACCTCTACTTCTTATCGCTCACGACGCTTCTATAAATATATAATCCTCGTTTCGCTCTTTACGCTTCTTTGAGTTTAGTTTTGTTTTTTCGCTCTAAACGCATCTTGAGTTATATTGTCTCCTGTTCATAATTGCCTTGCATATGACTGACATAAATTTCACAAAGCTTGCTGATGATATAAAAAACTGGGGACGTGAGCTGGGTTTTCAGCAGGTTGGTATCAGTGATATTGACCTTGGTGAAGCCGAAACGCATCTGCAAAACTGGCTGGCTGAAAATTATCATGGCGAGATGGGTTACATGCAGCGACATGGAACCCTGCGCAGTCATCCTGAAGAGTTGATGCCGGGCACCATAAAAATAATTTCTGTGCGCATGGATTACCTGCCTGAAAATCCGCAAAGTATCGACATACTGAAAGATGCATCAAAAGCCTTCATCAGTCGTTATGCCCTGGGTCGTGATTATCACAAGCTGATTCGGCAACGCCTCCAAAAACTCGCTGACAAAATTGAGCAGCATTGCGGCAGTTTTGGCTACCGTGCGCTGGTTGACAGCGCCCCTGTACTGGAACGTGCCATCGCGGAAAAAGCCGGCCTGGGCTGGATTGGCAAGAACACCATGCTGATTAACAAAAAAGCCGGATCCTGGTTTTTTCTCGGGGAGCTTTTTACCGATCTGCCACTGCCAGTTGATACCAAATCAGAACCCCACTGTGGTACTTGCAGTTCCTGTCTGGACATCTGTCCGACTGCTGCATTCGTTGCACCCAACAAACTGGATGCTCGCAAATGCATTTCGTACCTGACCATTGAATTAAGAACCGCCATTCCGAAAGAGCTTAGACCTCTGATGGGCAATCGTGTGTTTGGCTGTGATGACTGTCAGTTATGTTGTCCCTGGAATAAATTTGCAGTGTCCACAAAAGAAAAAGATTTTTCGCCACGCCATACGCTGGATAATGCCGAGCTTATTACCC
>JAYPJO010000007.1:0-14073 GCA_038128465.1 Gammaproteobacteria bacterium | reverse complement strand
ATGAGTTTCTGGAACATACTTCAGGTTCACCCATTCGTCGTATTGGTTATGAGTGCTGGTTGCGAAACCTGGCCGTAGGCCTTGGAAATGCTGGAAGCAGCCAGGCAATTATCTCCGCGCTTGAGAATAAAGCCAACCATTCTTCTGCCCTGGTCAGGGAACATGTCAACTGGGCGTTGGAGCAGCACCAGCGTTAAAGCCAATTATTTCAAAACCAGAGACGAAGCCCTATCACAAATTCTTTCTCCGATTTACCCAGTCCTGCAGCTTCAGAAAAGTCGGCTGTTTCACCAAACTGCCTCGTCCAGTTAAAACCCACATAGGGTGCAAATTCACGCCTGATTTCATAACGCAGACGCAAACCAAAATCTGCTTCTGCCAACCCGGAACCAATACCAGCGGCAGGCATGTTTTGCCCGTAGGCATTAAGCTCAATCTCTGGCGTAAGAATTAATCGTTGGGTAAACAGTAATTCATATTCAGCATTAAAACGCCAGGCACTATTCCCGGACTCGCCAATGAAGAATGCAGTATCAATTTCAAAATAATAGGGTGCCAGTCCCTGCAAACCAATGACTGCCCAATTTTGTTCCGGTGTCGGTTTTGCGTCATGGCGTATCCCAGCCTGAACATCCCAGAACGCACCGACAGCCCTGCTGTAAAGTGCCTGGAATTCTGCTGATTCGGTTTCTCCCTGTACCCTTTCACCCTCCGTTTTCAACCAGAGTTTATTGATATTTTTTCCTGCCCAACCCTGAGCGTCCCAGGAAAACAAATCTGAATTGGAATCATCACTTTCCATTTCGTTAATGAAAACGTTATACAACAGAGGGTTTTCCTCCATTGCTGCCATTACCGGCAGAGACAGTAAAAAAAAGACTGGCAGGATTAACTTAACTGGTTTTAAAAGGTGCATGACAACTCCCTAGTTAACAATTACTTCACGGAACATGCCCATCATGTGATAGAGCAGGTGGCAGTGATATGCCCAGCGACCCCTGGCATCAACTGTCACCAGGTACGAAATCTTACTCCCCGGGTGAACCAGCACCGTATGCTTCCGAGGAATGTTTTGCGGTGATTCAGTCTCCAGCTCACTCCACATGCCATGCAGATGAATCGGGTGTGTCATCATGGTGTCATTCACCAGGGTAATACGGATTCTTTCGCCATAATTCAGCTGCAATGGTTCTGCATCAGCAAAAGCAATGCCATCCATGGACCACATGTAACGATGCATATTGCCAGTCAAGTGCAGCTGAATTTCCCGATCTGGCTCCCTGGGATCCAGCGTTGGGTAAAGATTATGAATATCCCCATAGGTGAGCACTTTTCGGCCGTATAATTGCCGGTGCTCACGTAATCCTATTCCGGGGTCATGCAGCCCGGACTGTGGGCTTGCACTTTGCATGATGACCTGTGGTCCGCTCTCACTGGCAGGATGAATAATGGCCTGATCGCTGCCAAAACCAGCCCTGCCAGTGGTCATTGGCATGGATTGATTCATGGCAGACATGTCCATTGCGTCAGAATGCTCATGTTCTCCTGACATGGCCATATCAGGCATTTGCATATTGTCCATCGTTTCCATGTCAGACATTTGCATATTGCCCATCATTCCCATGTCAGCCATATCCATATCGGCCATTGACATACCCATATCCTGCATTGTCAGGACAGGTCTTGGATCCAGTGGTGGAATTTGGGCCTGTAAAGATGCATCAGAGGTCAGCGTACCCAGCGCATAGCCACTGCGATCTATACTCTGTGCAAAGATGCTGTAGGCACTGTCATTTTCAGGTTCAACGATGACATCATAGGTTTCAGCCGTACCAATTCTGAACTCATCAACGGTGACGGGTTCTATGTTTTGCCCATCAGCAGCGATCACGGTCATTTTCAAACCGGGGATTCGCACATCAAAAATGCTCATGGCAGCTGCATTGATAAAACGCAAGCGGACGCGGTCATTGCGATTAAACAGCCCTACCCAACCGGGATCAGGGGTAACGCCATTCATCAGGTAGGTATAGGTATAACCGGTAACATCAGCAATATCGCGATCCATCATGCGCATCTGGTTCCACATGGCCCGGTCATTCCAGGTCCGGGCAACTCCCTTGCCGCGTATCTCACCAAACAGGTCTGCTACTGTACGCTGATTAAAATTGTAGTAATGGCTGCGCTTTTTTAACCTGGCATAGATTTTTTCCGGGTCACTGTCACTCCAGTCAGAAAGCAAGACAACATAATCCTGGTCATAACTGAACGGCTCCGGTTCCAGAGGGTCTATGATGATTGGCCCATACATGCCGGTTTGTTCCTGGAATCCTGAATGACTGTGATACCAGAATGTGCCGCTTTGCCTCAACGAAAACCTGTATTCAAAACTTTCACCCGGACGTATACCGTCAAAACTCAGCCCCGGCACACCATCCATATTGCTTGGCAGAATAATGCCATGCCAGTGAATAGAGCTGTCCACGGCCAGATTGTTGTTTACCCGTAATGTGATTTCATCGCCTTCACGCCAGCGTAATATCGGTGCAGGCACGCTATTGTTTATTGCGGTCGCGAGTTTATCCGAGCCTGTGAAATTTACGGTTTTATAGCCAATACTGAGTTCAAATACATTTCCGGTCAGAATGGGTGTTCTTTGAACAGTCTCAGACTGAGCCAGCAACATTGACGGCTTCAACCCAAGCAAGGCGCTCCCAGCAACTGCGCTGCTGACAAACTGTCGTCGTGACCGATTGATATGTTTACTTTGTTTCATCACCTGTTTTTTAAATTTCACTTTCACTCCTGATTAATTATTAACCTGAGTCATTTCTGACAGGCATTGCCAGAAAAATCTCTGAGATTAGAGCGTCAGGAGTCCAAAGATGGATACTCCTTTTTACGAATCGTGCAGGCGCACTAATCCCGTATCAGGCAGCAATCGGGGGTCTTAGCAGGTTTTCTGAAACCAGGGATGTAAAAAATGTATCGATCGATGAAAATTCACTTTCAACGTGAATGTGCAGAGGGGAACTGGTCAAAGCCAATATGGACATGCCTGAAGAGAAACAGGCTGCACAATCAAAATTACAGATTGGCTCACCTTCTTCGTTTATAACATCTGACATTGTTGTATCAGATTGCTGTTCCATGGCATGAGGCCTGTCCATCATGTGGAGGGATGAATGATCCATCTGCGACATGCTGTCATGATGCCCGGACATCTGCTCCAAGCTGGCACAACAGGCCAACAGGGGCTGAGCCAGTATCTGGCCACAATGCATAAACAACACCAGCAGGACCAGTTTTTTAACCAGTAGTTTTTTCATCGCGCAATCATTTTATATGAATAGCAGCTGAAATAGGTACTTTTACACTTTTTTATCAGTCTCGATTGAAATGCATTATCCTATACCCCTTAATCCGGGAGGAGATCATGAATAACATTAAACTACTTTTTACTGGAATACTTATATCGTACCTGTCTGTGGCAAGCGCACAACAAAGCTCTTCTGCCTGGCTAACAATCGATGCAGACGAGCAGGCCGAAGTTATGGCCTTTGCAGAAGACTTCAAGGGCTTCCTCGGGGCTGCCCGCACTGAGCTCTGGTTTGTACGCGAAGGTGTTGCGTTTGCCGAAGCAGAAGGTTTCCAGTCCTGGTCAACGGACATTGATGCATCCGACATGGCTCCCGGCTCACGCTGGTATGCCGTAAACCGTGACCGAACTCTGGTACTTTTTATAGTTGGCAATCAGCCTGTCGAACAGGGCGTGCGCATCGTTAACACGCATATCGACTCCCCCAGGATTGAATTTAAAACCCGTGCCATAAGAGACAGAAACGGTGCTGTCACACTGGATACCCAGGTACATGGTGGCATTAAAAATTACCAGTGGGTGAATATACCACTCGGCATTACCGGTCGTGTTGATAAAACTGATGGTTCCACTGTCTGGGTTGAAATCGGCCTGGATGAAGATGACCCCATAATAATGATCACCGACCTGGCACCGCACGTTGATGATGATTATCGCAGCCGCACCCAGCGCGATGTTATCCGTACCGAAGAACTTGAACCCATTATTGCGTCGCTGCCGGTAAATAACGATCCCGAATACGCCATGCCGTCTGATCGCTTGCTGGCCATTCTGGAAGATCAATATGGCATTCAGGCCGAAGACCTGGTTTCTGCTGACCTGCAGATAATTCCGGTCACCCGCCCGCGTGATGTCGGGCTTGATCGTGCCCTGGTTGCAGCCTATGGCCAGGATAATCGCTCTACAGCCTATATCAGCCTGCGTGCCATTGCCGATATCGGTGTCCCGGAAAAAACCGTGTTTGCCTATGCGGTGAATAATGAAGAAACCAGTTCCTGGAATACAGGCGTTAACTCTGAATGGTTTAACACGCTGGTCGCAGAAATCATCAATACCACCAAAGGATCTTTCAGTGATATAGACCTGAGAAGAAGCTATGCCAATTCCGGGGTACTTGTGAGTGATACCACCACTGCCCTGAATCCTATTTTTCCCAGCCCGCAAAATCCGGTGCTGACTTCAAGGCTGGGTTACGGCCTGGTCATCAAGGAATATGGTGCAGGCCGTGAAGCCAATTCAGAATTTCTGGCTTATATTCGTGGAGTTTTTGATGATGCCGACGTCAGGTGGCAAACCCATTCATATGACGCCGGCTATGGCGGTGGCACTATTGCTGCCTGGTTTGCCGGCCAGAACATGGATGTCATTGATGTCGGTATCGGCATTGTCAGCATGCACTCCCCCTATGAGCTTTCCTCAAAAATCGACTTGTGGGAGCTCTATGGTGGCTTCAGGGCTTTTTATGAAGCAGCTGAATAAAAGGGATAAAGGCTAGTCAGCTACCAGATTCATAAAGGCATTCTGGCTCCTGGTCCCGGATTGTAATTATCGGGAGCCTGCAATAACCACTGTTGCCGGCTGGTCTTTTCAGCAGCGCAATAATCAATAACCACATGCCGAAAATAATACTGATCAAACCCTGCCGGAGTTACCGCCTCGAAGGAATCAGAACCGACAGTAATACACATCTGTGGATTGCTAACCAGTCGCAGAAATCCTTCGTTGCTTAATTGCCACTGCTGCAGTGCATTATCATTACAATGGTTCAACAACAGATCAGAGCCTGGCAACTCGGCCCTGGCTTCCAGGCAGATATCGTAAACAGGCATATACAACTGACCACCATCAGATGAAATGGCAGTGGATTCAATGACCTGATCACCGTGGGATCTGTTTTGCTTACAGGTATGGGCCTGCAATCGCTGATCCCAATTGATATTTTCATCAAAGCCACTCAGGTCAAAGCAGTACCCTCTTTGTTCATCGAGGCTGGCATCCAGCCTAACAAACATGGGATCAGCCAGTGCAACATGCATATAGCCTGTGAGCAGGGAAAGGAAAATAAAAAAACGTACTGGTTCAAGCTTCATTTCAGGTATCCCCCCCATTAAAACCATCAGGATTTTAATTCCAGAGCACATTGTGCAAGAGAATTATTCCGGCATTGGCAACAGGGGTGACAGATCGGGTGGCATCTGCTGATTTACAGCATTCAGCAGCATGGCTGTCATGGTGTAATCCCCCATAATCATGGTGATCTCGATCGTACCCTGTCGGCCAAACATCTCCACCATTGCAGCAAACATTTCCGACGATATCTGGTGATCCCCCTGCAACAGTGCACGACCGTAGTCAATAACCAGTGCTTCTCTGGCAGGCAGGCCAGCAGTCGAGCGATTGTATTTAACGACATCAATGACTGCCTGGTCGACACCAACCCGCTGTGCACCTCGTTCATGCGCAGACCATTCATATTGCTGGTTAAATTCCCGTGCTGGCACCAGTGTGCTTAGCTCGAACATTTGCGGACCAACACTAGACCGGCGTAACAGCTGATTCATGACATCATAAGGCTCGGAGGGCTCCAGGGCGTAGAGGGAACTGTTGGGTGGACCAATTCGTGGCACATTGCTATCCGGGCCGTTAATCACTTCAAAGATGTGCTGGCCTTCAACATCCAGTGTATCTTTCAGAATCAGTGGTAGTCTTGAATAAGATTCCGGATCAATATCATCGGGATAGTTCATCTGCCCGGTCTGGGCATACAGGACTGAGACCTTTGCTGACATGAGCAACAATGTAACTTTGACTATTGTTTTTATTGTTGTTTTCATCGTGAATTCTCCACTAATTAAATTATTCTGTTTGTATTACTGCCTGAAGCTATACCTGTCATCAGAGAATTTCAAGATTAAACTTGCCAGGAAGGATGCCGGATTCATTACGGTGAACGGAGCAGAAGTTCGTATTGCTGTCCCCTGCTTTTCCGGAGATTTTCCCTGTCCGAGATGAACAGGTCCTGGGTTGTTTTGACCAGGTGCCTGAGCAAACCGAAAAGTTACTCTGGCACCTGATTCGGACTTACCTGGATTTAACTCTGTAGATCATGTCCCTGAATACATCCATCAGGGTGTCATATTTATAGTCGGTAAACTCCCCTGCATCCATGAATATACCATGGTCAGTGCAGACTTCGTAAATGATATGGCGCTGCTTGGAGTCATTGATAGAATCGATTTTTTTATCACAACGCGGGCAATTAATATCCGTAACCTCGTTATATTCAGCGCCTTTAGCCTTATCACCTTCATCCAGAAATTCTGACATCCAGTCATCTTTGAGGATTTCAAGTTCACCATGATCAAACCACATCCCACCACAATTCTCACAGCGGTCAATAACTACCTTGCCGGAAAGTGTATATCCACCGAATGTTCAGCCATATTGTTGCTGCATTTCGGACAATCCATATTTACTCCTGAGTTTTTATTTGTCATTTGATTTTTATTCGACTTGTTTTTCAAGTGTTTCATGAGGTTTTGTACACTTTCAATGACAGAAATCACTTTATAATCGGCAAATTCACCAGCATCCATAAACACACCATGCTCCATACAAACCTCATATTCAATATGGTTTTGCCGCACATCTTTCTGATGATGCATGGGTTGATGGCAACGTGGGCAATCAATATCTTTGATTTCATTATAGATTTGTCCAATTTTGGGGTCGCCGGTATCCAGAAATAAAGAACGCCATTCCTCTTTGAGTATTTCGGCCTCGCCGCTGTCAAACCATATTCCTTTACAGCGGGTACACTGGTCCACTGAGACAGTACCTGCATTGGTTTCCAGTGAATGTGTCTGCATGGGGGAATGGCATTTCGGGCACTTCATTTATAACGGATCCTTGTAGCTACTATTATCACCGGTCAACTGCTTCACCCCGAATATATACGTCGCTGATACGTCTGGTATTGGTGATATCATCTAACGGATTGGCTTCCAGTACAATAAAATCTGCACTCTTACCGGCAGCCACAGTACCAAGATCATCCAGTCCCAGCAGCTCTGCTGAATTTCGGGTTGCCGCAATAATGACGTCAGCAGGCGACATACCGGAGACCATCATATCTTCCATTTCGATATGGGGTGCCCAGAATGAATTGCCATCCGTACCCATGGCAATGGTCATACCGGCTTCACTAAGCCTGGCCAGATTCCTGGCCTGAATGGCAAAAGCGTCCTGTACTTCCGGACGTTCAATATTTGCTGCAGCTATCTGGCTGAGTTGTTCCGCAGGCATCATGCCATTAAGCCAGGTAAGATCTGTAGGCACACCTCGGTAGGGCATATTAGGAATGAGAACCACATCAGGCCGCGCCTTAACCATCTGGATAAACTCATCATCAATATCCTGATCCCTGACTCCATGGGCAAAGATATCAATGCCGGCTTCCAGCAATCCCTTGGCATCTTCCAGGCGAAAGATGTGAGCCGCGACCTGCAGGTTATTTTGATGCGCTTCATCAATAACAGCGCTGTATAGTTCCGGACTAAGGCGCTCATACTGGCCGCCACGGTCATCCACCCAGATTTTTATAACATCGACATTGCGAGCTGCTTCATCCCTGACTGCCTGCCTGGCTTCCTCAACGCTCGTCACCCAGTGCGGTATATCTGACCTGCCCGGTTCCGGCGTTGTGATGCCGCGACCGGCTGACAGATATCTTGCAGCACCTGTAATTAGTTCATCTCGCATATCAAGTGGGGTATCCGGCCCATCAGAACCCAGTGATTGTGCTGCTGCTATACCCATACGAGCTCGATTTTGTAAATCTGTGAGCAAGGCTGCACGATCTGTACTCAGATGCACATGTGTATCGATCAGTGCCGGCATGACGGTCATACCGCTGAGGTCAACTCTGGGGGCGTCGGCAGGAAAAGTCATCGCTGCTGTTACGCCTACCGTGGTGAACATACCATCAGCAACCACAAAACTGGCATTTTCAATGACCTCACCATCACCAATGATGAGCCTGGCACCTTCATAAATTGTCCCTTCAAATGCTGGTGCAGGATCCTGCTCTGCAACTGGTTCAGGGTCTGAACAGGCCACCAGTAAAATACTCAACGTAAGCAACGCTGTGCTTAAACGAAACCATCTTTTTGTTTGTAATCGCATCATGTTGTCCTCAGTTGTTACAGTTATAGTTTACTAATTGGCATTAACAATTGCCGGCCCTTCAATAAAGGGTTGTATACCAAATTCCTGGTAGATATCACTGGGAAAATAAAAGTTGCCATCTTTTACGACCAGCGAAATGGTTTTAATTGCTTTCAAATCGGACGTCGGATCTTCAGGTATCAGAAAGAAATCAGCCAGTTTTCCAGCTTCAAGTGAACCCAGATTTTCATCCTGCCCCAGGTAAGCTGCCATATCATAGGTTGCCATTTTCAGCACTTCAGCAGGCGACATGCCAGTTTCCTGGTACAGCTCCAGTTCCCGGTGGTAGGAAAATGAACCTCCCAGGTCGGTACCCGGGATAATGAATATGCCCTTCTCCCGCATTTCAGCGACTGTTTCTATTATTTTATCGAAAGCCTGGCGGTAGGCTTCATCTACTTCGGGGGAAGATATGTCCGCCCATGCCGTTCGGGCTCCTCGCTGCAGTCCTATCGGCAGATGATCCACGTAATCAAGTGTGCCTGGATTGAGTGAACCATTGCGGGACAACAACAGACTTTCATGGATTTCCAGCGTTGGATCGATGGCAACATTATTTTCTGCCATGGCCCTGATGGTGTTCTGAACAGCCTCGTCATCCATATTCAGTGCTGGCAGACGCTGTAGGGCAGTCAGACGCAATAACGTGCGGGTATCCTCATCCGGTGCCAGCACCCACCCGAGCATAACCTGATTAATATGGGTCAGCTCATCATAGCCGGCAGCAATCATGGTATCGGCGTTAGTAAAGGCAGGAACATGTCCAGCGACACCCAGGCCGTTGGCGCGTGCTTCGGCAATCATGGCTGGCACCCAGTCCGGATTTATACTGTTGTAAATCTTAATCTGAAAAAAATCACCATTGGCGTACTCGCGTACGGCATCAACTGCTTCTTCCTCGGTTGATACCAGGATGCCGCCATTGGCATTAAACGGACTTTCACCTTCGATGAAGCCATTCCGGGTAATACGTGGACCAACAATCCGCCCTGATTCTATTTTATCAATCAGCTCAGCCAGTACCTCGTTATTATTGCCCATGTCACGCACGCTGGTGATACCGGCAGCTATATTCAGCAAGGCATTTTCCTGGGAGGTGTGATCGTGCATTTCGTACATGCCGGCTACCAGTGTACCGCCAGCGCCATCAATCAAAACTTCATTGTCTGCGGGTTCTTCCACAACCGTGTCTATTGCGGTAATACGATTGTCCTCCACCAGCACGGAAGAAAAGTCAGAAAGAGCTAATGTTGCCGGATCAAATATTCGTACATTATTTATTCGCACCGGTAGATCAAATTCCCGGGTTACGCGTTCCTGAATACTTTCTATGCGTTGGGCAGAATACTCAACCGTCAACTCGCGCAAGCGCTCTTCTTCAGCCTCATAACCCTGTTTGACCAGGGCGTAGGTAGCGCTCATGGCAGCAAAAAACGCACCTGACTCATCCAGTGCAAAATAGCTGGGGTTCAGGTCAATACCGGATAGCGCATAGGTGGTGATGGTTGCCGGGCCACTACTACCACTGACTGCCAATGTTTCAATTTCTTCCAGTCTCAGCTCCCCGGCTGGCAATACTGTCAGCGTACGATCTTCATCTTCTAGCAGTAACCTGGCATAAACCCATAGCGCATAGGGGCTGGATTCCTGTGCAACATATAGGCGCGTATCACCCAGTTCTGCGAAGTCTGAGCCGGTGGAATCGGTCCAGGATGCAGAATCAGTTTCCATCGCAAAGGCTTCATTAATGACATTGCCAAATACGGTTGCACCATTCACTTCCCAGGATTCCGGGAAACCGTCTGCATTGAACTCGATGGTTTCGGAAACAGTTGGACCCCGTCCATTACTACGATATTCATAGGCAACACTGGTTAAATCATCATGAACCACTTCCATCTGCCCGACTGCAGTGCCCGATAAAATAGCCGTAAAAGACTCGCTGCCAAGCAGGGGCGCAAAACGCCCGGTTGGTTCAGCCTGCCCGGAATCCGTTACTGTAGTCTGCTGCCCGATTTCTTCTCTAGGTGAACAGGAAACCAGTAAAACACTTAATAAAATGAAAAGGCATTGGTTTACACGCATGAAAATCTCCAGTCTTGTTATTGTTTTTTGAAAATTTACGGTGAACTAAAATACTGCATTCCGGTTTATCAGCGTAGGGATTATTCTGTTTTTGCTGCAACGGTAAATTCGCCCACGCTTGCTACAGTCACTTCCACTTCAGTGCCTACGGCTATTGGCTGCTCACTTTTTACCCGCCATTCGATACCCTCATGTCGATAGTTTATGGTCTGACCTGGTGCAACATCACCATTCAGGACAAAACTGTGTCCAACCAGATTACCACTTGCAGGGGTATGATCAACATGGCTTTGCATGTCTTTCAAGGGCTTCCAAAGCAGTAAAGCCAGGAGCCCGCTTAATATACCAACAGAGATTAATGCCAATATTAGATTTAGAGGCAATAAGCCCAAAAGTATAAACAGGCCGGTAATCAGGCAAGCCAGTCCGATAAAAAAAAATATAAAAGATGAAAAAGCAAACACCAGCATTTCTACAGCCAGAAGTGCTATACCCAGGAAAATCAATATGTAGCCCAGACTGGCCATAAGCCATTCCATTTATAAAGCTCCTGCTGAACTGGTTTTTGTAAAACTGTGCATGGTGTTACTGATAATAGCCTTATGATAACGCCATTTCACCGTATTTTGATCATTTTCAGGACTCCGGATCAATCCTCGATACGCAGATCATGCCGCTTTAGGTATACTTTGTGTGCTCTGTCTTAACAGGATATCAAAGTGGCTGTTTCACAAGCTTCACTGACCAATACACTGGTGCTGAGCCTCGCCTTCATCAGTGGCTTTATCATCATGTCAATCGAGCTACTCGGGGGCCGTATTCTGGCGCCATATTTCGGCAGCAGCATCTTTGTATGGGGCAGCATCATTACTGTTTTCATGTTGTCACTGTCACTGGGTTATTTACTGGGCGGTAAACTGTCCCTGCACAACCCTAGTCTGAAACAGCATGGTTCGTTTTTTATCCTGGCAGCCTTGCTACTACTGCCATTAATTTTATTTGGCAACGCTCTCATGGAAGCTCTGTTCCTGGTAATAGAAGACCCCCGCTATGGCTCTCTGGTAGTATCTACACTGCTCTTTTTCCTGCCCACTGCGGTGCTTGGCATGATTGCGCCTTACTCGGTACGGCTTCTGGTAATGGACAGTCATCGCAGCGGCCATGTTGCAGGAACACTTTATTTCGTCTCCACTTTGGGTAGTGCTTTGGGTACACTTGCCACCTCGTTTTACCTGGTATTGTGGTTTGAAGTTAATCAGATACTTATTACCATGAGCGTGATTCTGTTTTTTGCCGGCCTGTTGGCGATTTTTTCCAATAAGGTAATTCATGCAGGTAAAGCTGCTATTGAGACCGCCTGATGAGATACTTATTATCCAGTATTGCCCTGTTTTTGTTTGCCACTGTTTTTGTCTGGCAGGACAGCCTGGCGCAAAGAGGTATTCGAGAAATACATCAGGAACGTTCACTGTACCGCAATATTGTTGTCACAGAAGACTCGACTCGCCGTTGTCTGCGTTTCACCATTACCCGTCGTGTCGGCCAGAATCAATCCTGTCGTTTTCTGGAAGATCCTCAGAAGCTGGTTTTTCCCTATGCAAAAATGACCTTATCAAGTTTGCTAGTGCAGGATAATCCCCAACGTATCCTGATTATTGGTCTCGGTGGCGGCACCCTGTCAGAGGCCTACACTACCCTTTTTCCTGACGCTGAAATTATCATTTCTGAAATAGATGAAGCGGTATTGACCGTAGCAGAAGATTATTTTGAATTTGAGCAAACCGCCAAAATCAGTGTTGATATCGGTGACGGCAGGGTTTATGTAAAACGCGCTGCTTTACGGGGTGAAAGTTTCGACCTGGTTATTATTGATGCCTTCAATGGCGAATATATTCCAGAACATTTAATGACTGAAGAATTTCTGGAAGAAATAAAACAGCTGCTGCCGGAAAACGGCATGCTGGTATCGAATACTTTTTCCACCAGCAGACTTTATGATGCCGAGTCGCAAACCTACCATAATGTTTTTGGTGAAATCATCAACCTGCGCATGAACAACACCGGCAACCGCATAATCATAGCGTCGATGCAGGAATTGCCCAATCTGTTCACATTAAACCGCAGGGCTGCTGACTGGCGGGAACGTCTGGAATATTTTGGGATGGATGTTACCGAGTATCCTCAGCATATGAGCCAGGAGGTTGACTGGAATACGGATGAGCGGGCACTCACAGACCAATACTCCCCCGCCAATTTATTGAATAATTAGTGTTAGTGAAATTGCCAATGCTTCGTTAAAAGTTCAATTTAATTCAGTCATTTACTGCTACTGTAAACTCCTTCATCAAATTGAACTTTTGCCTCGCCTTAGCTGCGCTCACTACACACTTTGATTTTTATGGCTAATAACTCTTGATATCTATCAAGGATTGGTTAGACCTTAAGTTCAATCGGTCACTTTAAGCTCCCTCATCAAACAGGGTTTTTGCCTTGTTCTAACTTCGCTCAATACGCGCATAAAACTTTTTCAATGATTAAAATTTTTTATATTTATTTTAATGCTTAAACAGTTTTGCTGGAATTTCACTGCGCCCACTACACGCCTGGAAAATTAATATCTTATAGGGAAGATTATTATTCGTGCGCAATAGGTTTATCGGTAAATAAAAAGTCTTTGAGTTCTTTATCAAACGTGGGGTCTTTGCGGCGAATCCATTCCAGGGTCATGGCCGCATGTTCTTTTTCTTCATCTCGGTTATGCGCAAGGATTGCTTTTAATTCCGGATCTTTACAGGCATCAACCCGCTGGTTATACCAGTCCACTGCTTCCAGCTCCTCCATCAGGGATGTTATCGCCCGGTGCATATCACGGGTTTCATCGCTCAATTCATTGATGGGTTCATGATAACCTTCATTTGCAATTGTCTACTCCTTGTCTGCTGTTGCTAAATATTGCTGCCAATCGCCACTCTGCACTAAATCAGATTCTAGTACAGGCTGGTTATAAATATACACCCAGGCTTTAACAACCGGATGAGCTATATCAATTAATTCACGCCGGAACAGTGAGGCCTGTAGATTGTTTGGATCGTAATCTTCATAGTCATCTAATAAGTGCAGCACCTGCTGATCAGAAAATCGATATAGTTCAGCTGAAACCCTTTGCTTCTTATTAGCTTTGACTTTCAACCCCGGATAATCACCCAGATTATATAAATTACCTTCCAGTTCACACTTACACTGGTACAACAATTTGTTGTGTAAACCTAGTTGTTTTAAGGTCGGAAATGCCGACATCAGTGAGCCATAAAAAACCACAGTGTCATGCACTGTTGTATCAGGTTGTTTATCCATCTAATCTGTTTTGACTAACCGGCATAACC
>JAYPJO010000006.1:7028-24351 GCA_038128465.1 Gammaproteobacteria bacterium | reverse complement strand
ATTCTGAATTACCTGTGACAATGCGACAAACCCCAAATCAGCATTACCGGAATCGACAAACTGAAAAACCTGGGTAATATTCTCGCCGCGCACCCAATGTTCCCGTGAACTGTTGGCCAGACCCAGCCTTGTTAAAACTTCCAGTGCAGCCTGACCATAGGGTGCCAGCCCAGGATTCGCCAGGGCTAGTTTATTAAATCCACCCTGCCTGATCAGGGCTGCCTGTTCCAATGGCAGCCCCGGTGATTTTGACCATAATACCAGCGCCCCGATGGCATATGTAAACCTGCTGTCCGGTAGTGCCACAGATGTATCCAGTAAGGCTGGTTTTTCCTGGTCGGCCGAAAAAAATATATCAAAGGGTGCGCCATTAATGATTTGTGCATAGAACCGGCCAGAAGAACCATAAGTCCCCTGCACATCATGTCCGCTGTCAGTTTCAAAAGAACTGATCAGCTCATTCATGGCCGCCGTAAAATTCGAGGCAACAGCTATTGAAACTGTATCTGCCGAGGCAGACACATGATGCAATACCAGCAAAAGAGACAGAAGAGAAACAGATAGTAATTTCATACTCAGCTAGTGAATCGCCTTTAACACTTCACGGGTGAGATCCCATGGATTGAATCCTTGCCTGCCCCAATCCAAACCACGTCTGACAATGACCAGGTTATGCGATGGGACGATAACGGTATACTGACCACGGTTACCATTGGTTGTATAAGCGTCTGCAGGTACATCCGTTCGACCTTCAGGTACCAGCCAGAACTGACCACCATACTGCCCGCCTCGACCCACGGTGGCAGGCGCAGGTGTTCGAACAAAATCAATCCATTCCTCGGATATCAGTCGCTCACCATTCCAGATGCCATTATTCAGATAGAGTAGTCCGAAACGACCAAGATCCCGTGCATTGGTATAGGTCTGGCTGCTGAGGATATAGTCGCCAAAACGATCTGTTGCCACCAGAGTGTTACGCATACCTATTTTGTCAAATAGCTCCCGTTGCGGGAATCCAACATAGTCATCACCCAGCACCTGTTTCATGGCATAGACGGCAAGCAGGGTATCGTAATTTTCATAGTCCCAGAGTGTGCCGGGTTCACGAATCATGGCTCGACTGCGTGCACCATCAACCGAACTGGCGCCAGCCCAGTAGGACAGGCCTGAGCCTGTGGCGTATTCCATGCCATTGTTATCCGGTGATAGCAGGCCACTGGACATATTCAGCAGATGACGCAAGGTTATTACGTTGCGCGGATCTGACTCGGCCGCGGGTGCTTCAGGTAACCAGTCAATGCCAATGGGTTCATCCAGTGACATTTTGCCTGCATCGACCAGCATACCAATCAGCGTTGAGGCAATACTCTTCACAGTCGACCAGGTTCGAGTACGGGTAGTCATATTGATTCCCGGGGCGTAGCGTTCATGAATAATTTCACCGTTATAGATAACAAGCAGACTCAGGGTATCCTGCTCTGGTGTGTCACGCTCAAAGGCCCAGTCAGAAGCAGCCTGCAGGACAGCCTCATCAACATTCGCCGGCAATCCGGTATTGCCCAGCAGATCGCCATCGGGCCAGGGAATAGTTGATGCGTCACCCGGTAGGGATGGCAGAACCAGTTCAGGTAAGGTATCTATATCGTCCAGGGACTGATCTGGTGGCATGCTGACACAACCAAGCCCCTTCCGATATGCAGCACGCATGACCGGGACTGCGCCGGGTGCTCCAATTTCCACGGCTCTGCGCTCCCAGTCTACGACATAATCACCGCCTTCTGGGGTACCGACAGGATTACTGAGAAAGGCAAGCTCCTGGGCAAAGACCTGCTCAAGAGATCGCATTGAAGTGAACAGGCCATTACACATAAAAATTGCCTGCTGTCCCCTGGCAACCATTTCACGCTGATGTTGCCAGTAATCATAGTTCTCAGTTTGCTGCGCCATCCCGATAAATGGGCTGAATAGTAATACCATCAGCAGTGAATACCTTGTTTTTTTCATTGTTATCCGATCCACTCTTAACTTTCAGATTCTGTGAGATTAAAAAACCAAGACTACCTGCCAAACTACCTGACTGACAAATTATTCCAGATCAAAACATGTTGCAGCGCCTGGGTTAGACTTATACTGCTTTAACTGCAACTGAACAACTTTAGAATGAAATATAACTGGAAACATCATCCACAACGGCTGAAAAGCCGAAAATTTATTTTCCAGGTCCACCTCTGGAGTGGTGTCTGCCTTGGGCTGTATATTTTTTTCATCAGCATTACCGGCAGCGTGCTGGTTTATCGCAATGAACTTTATGTCATGGCTACACCTGAACCGGTCGTAGCCACTGACATCGAATCTGTACTCAGCGAGCAACAACTGAATGATGCTGCCCTTTCTGCCAACCCGGGCTATGAAATCATCAACATAAACCGTTTGGGAGACAGCAAACAAGCTGTTGAAATCTGGCTTGAATCTGATGGTCATGTAAAAAAGCGCTTCTTCGACCCGTTTAACGGGAATGATATCGGCAGTGCAGAAAGAACAGGACAAATGCTGGTTATTGGTTTAATCAATTTGCATGACAGCTTTTTACTTGGAGATACCGGCCGCAAGGTAAATGGTGCTGGAGCTATCGCTGTCCTGCTGATGGTAGTGACCGGCCTGATAATCTGGTGGCCGGGCGTGAAACGCTGGCGCAGAAGTCTCAGTCTGAAACAAGGTGTTGGCTGGCGGCGTAAAATCTGGGATATACATAGCATGGTGGGTATCTGGAGCGCCATGTTTATTCTGATGCTTGCTTTCAGTGGCATATACCTTTGTTTTCCTGATATTTTTCATATCATGGGAGACCGGCTGCAACCAATGACCAGTGAAAATGCTGGCTCCCGCTTTGTTGATAAATTTTTATACTGGCTGGCATTCCTGCACTTTGGGCGCATCAACGGCATTGGCCTGGTATGTGATGGGCCGGGTATCTGTGATCAGGGCATCAAGGCCCTGTGGGCAATATTCGGGCTGGCTCCGGCAGTCATGTTCGTAACCGGCAGCTCTATGTGGTGGAATCGGGTGTTGCGACACTGGTTAAAAAAATCCCCGGTAAAATGAACAGACTTGTTTAGCTCATAAGGGGTATTCATAATGCCGGCTAAAAATCAAAACCGGAAATTTATGTTACGTACTTTATTCAGCCTGATACTGCTGCTCACCATTTCTGCCTGTGCCAGTGATAATGGATTGCAATCATTCGGTAATGCAGTACTTGCAACTGCAGATCAGCAAGCCTGGCAAACCATTTTCCCCGGTGGTGAAACAAGTTGTTCTGATAACAGCCCTTACAGTTTTCATGTCAAACCAGGCGGCAACAGTAAGTTATTAATTTTTTTGAATGGTGGTGGTGCCTGCTGGAATACACAGACCTGTGATTATCGAGAAGGCAACAACACTTTTGTTCCGCGAGCCGATATCCCGCAAAATGATCCGCGCCAGATGCGAGGTATTTTTGACCTGGAGAATCCGAATAACTTTATGGCAAACTGGAACATGCTGTTCGTATCCTATTGCACCGGCGATGTACACTTGGGCTCTGCCACGCGAAATTATATCGCAAGTGATGGTTATGAATTTCAGATTCACCATCACGGAGCAAACAATGCTAATGCAGCACTGAACTGGGCGGTAGAAAATATAGCAGCGGATGAAATAGTTGTGGCTGGATCCAGTGCCGGCGCTGTCGCCTCGCCAGTCTATGCAGAAGTGGTTGCCAACCTGTATCCTGAGGCAGAACTGTTACAGTACGCAGGCGGAGCATCCGGTTTTCGCTCACCGGTGATTACCTCTATCATGTCCCAATGGAATGTGTCAGCGTCTATACCCGATCAGCAATATCCACAGCTGAATTTCTCGCAGGCAAACTTTTACGACTTATACAGTGTGCGGGTCGCGAATGCTGAACGAATCAGGCATACACAGTTCGATACAGTGGATGATCAGGTACAAAAGGATTTTCGCTATCTGGTGGGTAATACCGGCCCACTGATCAATGATCTGAGAAACACCTACACCCAGCTAGAAGAAGCCGAAGTGGATATAGCGTATTTCCTGGCCCCGGGCGACTATCACACCATCCTCAGATACGATGTGTTTTACCAGGAAGGTATTGGCAATATCAGTTTCCTAGAGTGGTTCAGGGCTCTGGTTGAAGGCAGAAATCCGGACTCAGTCGACTTTCTTGAATCACAATAAGGCTGTCAGTAATTTTAGTTGTTAATTAAAAGCACTTCACGATCATCACCAGAATGATGCAAAGCGGTGGCTCAGCATCTTAATCAGAAGATACTAAGGTATATTTTCTGCAAAACGAAAATCTGTCGGTGGTTCTGTGCCTCTAAGATGTTCCACAAAATAATCCCAGCGACGCTTCATGAAATAACGCCGGTTACCAAAGCCATGCCGGGCATTGGGCAATATCACCAGATCAAAATCTTTTTCAGCTTCTATCAATGCTTCTACCACCAACAGGGTATTGGAAGGATGCACATTGTCATCGAGCATGCCGTGGGCGAGTAGTAATTTACCCTGCAGGTTTTCAACGAGTAACTGATTAGCCTGGTTGTCGTAATTGGTGTTAACGGTTATTGCCTCTGGCTCCACCTCCGGATCGGTTTCAGGGAATGTCTGTAACAGGCCCTGCCACTTCTCACCCCAGTCATCTTCATAATTGCGATTATCATGATTGCCTGCGCCTGACACAGCCACTTTGTAAAAGTCCGGGTAACGCAATATGCCAGCGGTTGAGGCAAAGCCACCCCCGGAATGCCCCCAGATTCCGACTCGCTCAATATCCATCCAGGGATTGGCAGCAGCCAGCTGGCGGATGCCCTCTATCTGGTCCGGCAGACCGTTATCACCCATATCGCCATAGTAAGCATCATGAAAGGACTTGGAGCGACCAGGCGTGCCCATGGCATCCAGTTCCACCACAATAAAACCCAGTTCAGCCACTGCCTGCTTGTCATTGCGCGCTGCACGGAATGAGCGGGTGCCGACACTGCCGCTTTGGGGGCCCGGGTAGAGATAATTAAGTATCGGGTAAGACTGGTTTTCGTCGAAATTAGATGGTTTGTACATCAGGCCATAGATATCGGTAATCTGGTCCCGGGCTTTTACCGTAAAGGGTTCCGGTGCCAACCAGCCACTATCAAGCAACGCCGAAATATCAGCCCGCTCCAGTTCCAGAATCAATTCACCAGTCCTGTGTCTGATGACCGAGACTGGTGGCGTCGTTGGTGTAGACCAGGTGTCTGTAAAATATTCAGCTGATTGCGACCAGCTTATCTGGTGGTTAGCTATTTCCGGTGTCAGGTTTATTAATCCTGAACCATCAAAGTTGACCCGGTACAGATACTGGAAATAGGGATCTCCTTCTTCGCGATTGGAGCCCAGGAAATATATCTGTTCACTATCAGTATCAACCTGCTGAATTTGCAGAACTGCCCAGTTACCAGAGGTAATCTGTTGTTTTAGCTCACCTGTCTGCAGGTCATGCAGATAGAGATGCCCCCAGTTGCTCTGTTCGCTGAACCAGATAAATTCATTGCGGTCCGGAAGCACCCGCCAGTTGGCCGTGTTATAACCAGACTCATAATAGGTCTCGACCTCTTCCCGATAAACCGGCCTGACCTCACCGGTATCAGGATTTGCCACCTGAAGCTGAGCAACCTTGTGATCCCGGGACGAAGACACAAAAGCCAGAGTTTCACCATCCTCGCTCCACTCAACATCAAGAAATTCACCAGCCCGGTTAGCAACATGGTCGCTCGTGGTGGAGCGATGGGGGTCAGGTGGCATATTTAATCTGACCAGCCCGGGTTCGACTTCCAGATTGATCACTACCCGCTCGATCATGAAGATGTTGTCATCACCCACCAGTGGATACTTCCAGGCATCCAGTTCAACATGACCTACTTCGGTAGAGTACAGATACATCTCACCGACATTCCTGCCATCATGCTGAAAAGTGGCTATCCTGCTGGAGTCCGGTGACCATAACAGCACCGGCCCATCATCCCTGAGCCAGCCGGCATTGTTGGTGGCATAACCGTAATGTTCCTCACCATCAAATGTCAGTTGGGTTACTTCGTTTGTGGTGGTATCCCTTACCCAGAGATTGTACTCATCGATATAGGCTGCCTTGCTGCCATCGGGTGAAAGAAATTCATTATCTGGCGCCTCAGCTAACTGCTCAAGCGCATAAGTACCTAAATCCAGCTCATAGCTGTCACCAGCAAAATTGAAACCGAGCAGATTGGTATCAGCATCCAGATTCAGCCTTGATAAACCCAGGTCATTTGCATCCAGCTCTTCCTCAGTAAAATCAGCCAGTACTTCAGCCAGGCGGGCTGCTTCAAACAAGGCGCGCTTTGCGGGTTGTGGCACATTCAGATCCACCAGCACATAGTCGGATCCATCTTCAGTTGAACGCCGATAGATCAGGTGATCACTTTCCTGCCAGTACCGGACAAGAATATTATTGAGAACCCGATCATTGGTATTGGGAGCCAGCATTTGTTCGGCGCGTTGATAATCTGCCAGCGTGGTTTCAGCAGACTTATTATCATTTGAAATTGAAGCATCAGGCGAACAGGCGACAGTCAGCAACAAGCAACAGCATGCAATCAGGAAACTGGTGCCATGTCTGTTCATGGCTAGAGCTGATCCATATAAGCAGCCATACGTCTGCGCGTTGCTGTATCAGGCATCTCACCGTATGCCGCCAGGGCATTTTCAGCCATGTGCTCGGGATTACTGGTCTCGGTAAGCACTGTTGTCAATGCCGGGTGCGGAAGAATGTATTTAAGTGAAAATTCAGCCCAACTGTGGATGCCAATTTCGCTGGCCCATTCTGGCAAGGGAACATTGGCCAGACGACGGAAATACTCACCATTCATGAAGGGTCGATTGATTATGACGCCAATGCCCCGATCAGCTGCAAGCGGAAGTAGACGTTCTTCGGCCAGGCGCTCGGTGATGGAATAGTTGCACTGGATGAAATCCGGAGTTTCACCCCCCAGAAAATCAATAAGCTGATCATAGAGCTCATACTGTGAAACCGTCACGCCGATGTAGCGCGCTTTGCCAGATTCCTTCCATGCCTGCAGCATTGGCCAGTGAGTGGCAACATCAGTCAGGCTGAAAACCTGAGCAAGATCAACCTGATCACGTCCATAAGAGCGCAGACTGGTTTCAATCTGCTCGACACCAACCGCGCCCGTCTCGGATACCTTGGTGGTAATAAACAGGCTTTCACGCAAATCCGGCTGATTGATAACTTGACCAAAACCGCTATCATTTGCCGGATCACGGGGCCAGGTGTCTACCACGGCCCCGCCATGTTCAGCCAGTGTGCGCAGTACTGCGGCAACCGGGCCGGTGCCATTCTGGCTGATTTCCGAGACAACCTTGCTGGAACCCAGCCCGATTATTGGCAATGACTCACCACTGACAGGAATCTGTCGACGTGGCATGGACTCTTGGGCGAGCGCAGGAAAACTGCCAAGGCTGCCTACCCCAAGCGCTGTCATCGCTTTTAGTATGGTTCTTCTATCGTGAGTAGTATTGATTGCCATTATTGATTACCCCCTGTTGTGCGTGATTAACAGCAAAGTAAACAAGCCTGTCAGGATTGTCCAGCCGGATATTCAGAACCCGACTGCCTGTCCATCCTTTCTCGGATCACTGGCAGCCAGGTAGCCATCTTCCAGTTTCCAAACAAACTGTCCACCACCGAATCCTGCACTGACCGGATGAACGGAAATTTGATGTCCACGATTGTTTAATTCATCTATGACCGCCTGTGTAAAGCCTTCTTCAAGATTCACCTGTGGTTTGATCTGGCTCTCACCACCAAGCATCCAGCGCGGCGCATCAAGCGCTGTCTGCGGATTTTGACCCCAGAAATGAAGTCGCAGCAGCATCTGTAAATGTCCCTGCGCCTGCATGTGCCCACCCATCACACCAAAGGCGGACCGCGGTTTACCATCCTGACAGATCATGCCCGGGATAATGGTATGAAATGGTCTTTTACTACCCCCTACCTGGTTGGGATGACCTTCAGTCAACACGAAATTGGCACCGCGATTTTGCAGGCTGATCCCCGTGCCCGGCACAACAACACCAGAGCCAAAGCCAGCATAGTTGGACTGGATAAAGGAAACCATCATGCCGTCAGCATCGCCACTGCACAGGTAAACAGTTCCCCCTTTCTGCGGAATGCCGGTTTGCGGATTACCCGCTTTATTCATGTCTATTTCACCGGCCCTGCGTTTCAGATAATCGCGGTCCAGAAACTGCTCAGGGGTCACCTGTAAAAAACGCGGGTCGCTCACATGAGCATGAATATCCGCAAAGGCCAGTTTCATTGCCTCCAGCTGGATATGAACGGCATCTGCAGATTCAGGCTCCAGATCACCCAGATTGAATTCACGACAGATACCCAGTGCAATCAATGCCGCCAGGCCCTGCCCGTTTGGTGGAATTTCATAAAGCTCAAGATCAGCCAGGTCGATGGAAATCGGCTCAACCCAGTCGAGCTCGTGTTCAGCCATATCTTCAACACGCAGCAAGCCTCCCTGGTTTTCAGCATGCGCAGCAATTTTTTCGGCAAGCTCGCCTCGATAAAAAGCTTCCCCTCTGGTTTCAGCAATCAATGCCAGCGTGGCAGCCTGATCCGGATTTTTAAACAGCTCTCCCGCTTTCGGGGCCCGACCATCGATAGAAAAGGTGGACATGAAATCGTCTCGCTCCCGGAAAATCTCAACGGCCGAGTGCCAGGCATTGGCGGTTACCGGTGATACCAGAAAGCCTGTGCTGGCATACTGTATTGCCGGCTGAAATAACTCCTCAAACGGCAGTTTGCTGTACTTGGCACACTCGACCCAGGCAGATACACAACCGGGCACTGTTACCGTGTCCCAGCCCCGAAATGGCATCTCTTTATATTTGGAAAAATGCTCAGGACTCCAGGCTTTCGGGCTTTTCCCGGATGCATTGAGTCCCAGGATTTGATCGCCCTTGTTAAATAGTGCAAAGGCATCACTGCCAATGCCATTGGATGTGGGTTCCACCACTGTCAGAGCAATGGCTGTCGCAAGAACAGCATCCATGGCATTGCCACCTTTACGCAGCATTTCAAGACCAGCCTGCGCTGCCAGTGGTTGCGAAGTGGCAACAACATTCCTTGCCAGTATGGGTTGTCTTGTCGAAGGGTATGTCTGGGTCCAGTATTTTTCTGCCATGGTAGTGCTCACTTTCCGGTTATATTCAGGTGTTTAAATCAGAATATACAACAGTTTGCTCAGTGCCGGCTTGTTATCAAGGGCTGATATTCAATCAAAATCATTTATTATAGGTATATCCTTAATAACCAGGCCGCTCTATCTACAGGCAGATATTGGGAGGTAATAATGTCCGGGAACATGCAAAGTTCCATTTATGCAGGTGGAAAGCGGAATTCCCTGTTCTTTGTATTTATTTCCGGCCTGATGCTTTTGCTGGCCCTGATGGGCTTTGGCGATTCGTTTTTTCTAATGCCGTTGTGTGATTCACCGCCCTTACTCGCTGGTGTTGTGTTTCATGGAATCGTCATGACAACCTGGGTTACAGGATTCCTGATTCAGGCCATCCTGATACATTCACGAAGATTCACGTTGCACCGTCAACTGGGGTGGTTTCTGGTTTGTGTCGGTGTAATTCTCATCATCTGGAGCATTATTGCTACATTAGATTTTGTCCCGCAACGGGCAGCAAGAGGTGTTGATGTTGATTCAAATATATTATTTTATTCATCAATTATCTGGGCAGACTTTGCAGCAATCTGCGGTTTTATTCTGTTTTTTGCAATGGCGGTCATTAAAAGAAAAGACAGAAATCTACATATCCCATTAATGATATTTGCATCGCTGAGTATTTTGGAGCCAGCGCTATATCGAATCTGGTTCTGGGACATATTCGGTGGAATTGATCGACTTCAGGCTCACCATTTGTCCCTGGCTGCATTAGTACTGCTTAGCCTGATCATTGCCGGATATGAATATCTAAAAGTACAAAAGGTTCAGGCCATTACTCTTTTTTGCATTGCTGTCATGCTGGGGCTGCGAATTATTTTTATTTATCTCATCAGCGATTCTAATCCCGGTATTACTTTCATCAGGTTATTGTATTGAAACCATGTCTTGATTCACTGAAATAGCAGTTCCATAATGCAACAACCAACCCAAAACAGGAGTACATCTATGTGGCCCAATAATAAAAAAAATATCAGCCCTGTCATTTTCTTCTTTTATACACTATTAATTGGCGCATCATTCCCGGCACTGGCACAAAACGAAACATCACGGCCAGATTTACTGTTTTCAGAAGTCTGGCAACAGGCCGATTCTGCGCTTGGCAGGCCAGGCAGTAGCCATGCCTCCGATAATGATTACTATCTGGCAGGGCAGGATGCCGTTACCAATAATGCGCTGGAACTAACTCTGTATGGATATCGATCGAATGACATCACAGTTTATGAACATGAAGACCGAATAGACCTGTGGACAGGACTGGCAGGTTCCCCTGTTGCCGTTACCCTGAAATTACGTAATGGCTACATGGATTTGCGTGGTCTTGCGCGCATGCGGGCAATCGTGCGCACCAATAACCTGCATGCACTGCATCCGGTCATCAGGCTTGCCGATGGCACACTGGCTGTTGGCAGTCAGACGATCCAGACCAACGGTTCTTTCCTGAGCGCTGAAGTCGCCTTTGACAACCAGAGCTGGTTCATACTCGACCCTGAAGAAGTCAGTGTCGGTAACAGCCTGGAGAATCCGGATTTAAGCCGGGTCGACGAAATCGGCTTCGCCTCACTTGCTCCCGGTGGCGGTCATGGTAATTCCGGCTGGACCAATATTTCGACTGTTGAAGTTTTTGCGAATTCGCGGTCGAGGTAATTCCAGGAAATTAAAGCATCTACTATTTCTGTAAATTAACAGGAAAGTTTTTTTATGCGTAATCAGTACGATGGCGTGCTGCCACCAGGTGCGGTAGATGGCTCAATGAGGTAATTCATGTTACACGCCAGGACTGTTTCTTTGTATGTCATCTCAATCCTTTGCCAGATAGTGTTTATCTGCAATCTGGCCCAGGCCCAGCCACCGCTTGGTAATAATATTGAGATCGATAAATTCGCTCTGGTTGGCGGCACACTGATTGACGGGACTGGTTCACCCCCACTGGAAAATGCTGTGTTGTTAATTGATAACGGCATCATCGTAGCAGTTGGCGAGCTTGGCAGCCTGAACATTCCTGCCGATTACACACCTGTCTCCACAGAAGGCCGAACCGTGTTGCCCGGATTATGGGACATGCATGTGCATTTGCTTTATGCAGGCCATACCAATTTTCCCTACTGGCATCGAACCTATACTGATCAGTTCACGGATACCATCATGCCAGCCACAGCCCTGCAGCTATTGCACTCCGGTGTTACCAGTGCACGTGATCTGGGAGCCCCACCCGAAGCAATCTTCAGGACCAGAGAACGAATTGCTAATAATGAGATACCTGGCCCTACTCTTTATGCTGCCGGACCACAGCTGACACCACAACCTCCAGACTGGGGCATTTATTACCGACGCAATATTTCCGGTGATGGCAATGCACAAACCGAAGCAATGAATCTTGCGGAGCGTGAAGCGAATGTTCTCAAGGTCAGCAATGCAGAAGGCCTGAGTATAGATGAAGTGCGAACAGTTACTGATATTGCACACGCACAGGGAATCCTTGTAACGGCTCATGGACGCACTGATGCTGAAATCGAAATCGGCCTGGCTGGTGGCATTGATGAATTCCAGCATATCGGTACGGGCAGTGATGCCTACCCTGACAGTCTGATAACAAGGATTACCAACATCACCAGTTCAGGAGGAGCATTGTACTGGACTCCAACGGTCGGCTTGCAGTTACGGGCTGGAACGGCTTCTGCCAGCCGTGAATTGCTTGATGATCCGGAAAATTATTTAGGCCTGCCAGCTGAGATTATCCAGGATATACAGAACTCACTGGCTGGTTATAATCCCGACCCTGCACCAGCCGATATTATCAAACGCAAGATTCAACAATTACAGGATGCCGGCGTGACGCTGCTGGTTGGGACGGATGGTGGTTTATCAGGCAACCCGCATGCACAAGGCATGTGGCAGGAAATGCTGACCTGGGTGGAGGAACTGGGTATTGATCCCTTACAAACCATTCATGCAGCAACAGCTTTGCCAGCCAGGGTGATGGGTGTCGATCATGTGGTGGGATCACTTGAGCCAGGGAAAATTGCTGATGTGATTGTAGTACGCGGTGACCCACTAATTAGCATGGAGTTTCTCAGTGATCCGGAACTGGTCATTAAAAACGGACAGTTTATGTTCGATCAGCGTTGATGAGTAAAGCAGGCAAGGTAGCTTTTATACTTTAGATGCTCCGTTACTTATAGAGGCAGGATAATTGCAAGATACTTTATTTTATGTCCATGACCCAATGTGTAGCTGGTGTTGGGGATTCGAGCCTGCTCGGCAAGAGATTTTTGCTGCTGTTTCAGAAAAACTGCAAATTCACCGTTTACTTGGTGGACTCGCACCTGATACAAATCAGCCCATGCCGGATGAGATGCGTAACAAGTTGCAACTAACCTGGAAACGCATCCAACAAACAATACCAGGGACTCAATTTAACTTTGATTTTTGGGAAAAATGTTCACCCAGGCGTTCCACTTATCCGGCAAACCGTGCTGTCATTGCGGCGCGTATTCAGGGTGATGAGTTTGATCAGAAAATGACAGCACGAATTCAGCAGGCATATTATCTGGAAGCAAGAAATCCATCGGATAACGCTACGCTAATTGAATTGGCAAAGGATATTGGCCTTGATTTCCAGCAATTTTCAAAGCAGCTTGAAGATGTCTCGACTCAAGAACTTTTGTTGGCAGAGATTAAGATGTCGCGACAGATGGGGATGAACAGTTTCCCCAGCCTCGCAGTCTCAAGGTTGGGAGAGTTGCATCATATTGGTCTAAATTACACTGACCCTCAGTCCATGATAAAGGAAATCGAAAGCGTTTAGATTCATTTCACAAGTGTAGTCACTTAAACCCATGACTTCCGCTTCCGGCCAGAAGCAGCCACTGCAAATATCTACTAATTTACTTTTCACTAATCCGAGCCAGCTCATTTTGTAAGTCAAACTGAATCAAATAATCACTAACAAACTCACTTCCAATATTTACTCCACGTATGCCTTCTATAAAACGAATTTCAGGTGAAGATAACTGGATAGATCCGATATTTACGGTGCCTTTTAACGTTGCTCCCATAAGGTCAAAAGTACGACCAATCATCGAACCCTGACGAATAAATTGAAGTTCATTGGCTAATTACAAATTATCAGCATTGCCAAGTGCTGTAGTTAAGGAGTCCGGGCTTCCTGTATCAAAGTGTGCAAGAATTTCAAGCTCACTTATTTCTACCATAAACTGGGGGTATGGAAATGGTGGTTGATTAACAAAATCAAATACACCTTCATCCTGGGCTGAAAGATTTTTTTCATTATCAATTGTCAAAGTCCCGGCTGCCAAATCTAGAACTGAATAGCTTTCAACCAATAGCCAGAAAGAAATAACACTATGTACATCTGTCGGAGACGTTGCCCTCAAACCCTGCAGATCCAGAGCCACTGCATTTTGGTCAAATAATTCAAAATCACCAATCATTAAAGTATCAATTGAATATCTATCAACTTCAAATTGTTCACCCCCGGGTGATCCAACAAGCTGTTTTCCAATAGATGTTAAATCAATTTGATCTAAAATCGCTTCATCTAGTACAACTCCACCGGCGCCAGTATCCAAAACGAAAGTAAATGGGCCTGCCTCGCCAAGCATCACCTGAACTGTGGGACGTCCTCCAAAATAACCAAGCTCAATTTCAACAGGCTCTGCAGTAGATGTAGTGGATAAACTAATGGAAAGAATGAGAGTCAAAATAAGTGCAAATACTGAATTTGAATTATTATTTTTCATGGTTAGCCTCGATTAGAAGTAAATTTTTAAACCTGAAACAAGCTAATTGCTCAATATCTTTTAAAGACATTGAGTTACTTTCTAATGTCGTACATATGAATGAAAAAGTTTGAATTTATTTAGTCTAATATTTAAACAGGCATGTATAGAGCGGAGTCAGGTAAGACTAGACTGTGGAATTTGATAAGCGATAAGCAAGCTTCATTAAGTAAAAAACAGGTAAAACGGTTCTTGTTTTGTGCCGCCACCAAGAGTCCCAAGCTTTTATGGAGAGGGGGACCTGCTGATGAAAAGCCAGTTGCTCTACTCTTTACGCAGTACGGCTGAGCTATTGCGGCATAAAAAACCCCACGTGAAGTGGGGTTCTTGTTTGGTGCCGCCACCAAGAGTCGAACTCGGGACCTACTGATTACAAGTCAGTTGCTCTACCACGGCTGAGCTATAGCGGCTAAAACTGTTTTTCTTTATCTATTACTGTCGCTAAAGTCAGTTGCTGCTCTTTATCTACGGCTGAGCTATAGCGGCTAATTCTGTTTTTCTTTATCTATTACTGTCGCTAAAGTCAGTTGTTGCTCTTTATCTATGGTTGAGCTATAGCGACTAAATCATATTAGCGAGGCCGCGAATACTACCAATCTACATCCTATTGATCAATATTTACGTTAGAATATGACCTACCAGAATCATCTTGGCAAGGAAATTTGATGTCCTCCAAAGATAGCTTTACAGCCAACTGCAACACAGCCTGGAAAGCTCTGAAAAATCATCATGCGGAGATTGTCAGTAGCAAAATCAGTGACTTTTTTGCTGAAGACCTTCAGCGCTTTAAGCATTTCAGTTTTGAAGCCGCAGGTTTGCTATTTGATTATTCCAAACATCTTGTAAGGGCTGACACTATCGAGCTTCTGGCAGATCTGGCAAAAAGTGCTGATATGGAGAATGCTATATCAGCCATGTTTACCGGTGAGCAAATCAACAAAACCGAAAAGCGCCCCGCTTTGCATGTCGCATTACGCAGCCCTCGCAATAACAGCCCTGAAGAACAGGCCGTACAGACCACACTGGCCCAGATAGAAGCGTTTGTTGCAAAGGTGCATAGCGGAGAATGGACTGGTTCTAGTGGCAAGACCATTACTGATGTCATCAATATCGGTATTGGCGGTTCAGACCTTGGGCCGGCCATGGTGTATGAGGCCCTGTCGCCGTTTCATAACACCGGATTGCGTTGTCATTTTGTCTCCAATGTCGACCCCTGTCATTTACAACAGACACTGGCAAACCTTGATCCCGAAAGCACACTGTTTGTTATTGCCTCCAAGACCTTTACCACACTGGAAACACTGCAAAATGCCAATGCCGCACGAGACTGGGTGGAGAGTTCAATATCAGATGCCGACCTTGGCAGGCATTTCGTGGCGGTCTCATCGAATATTGAAAAAGCACTAGAATTTGGCATTGCCAAAGAAAACATATTTCCAATGTGGGACTGGGTAGGTGGCCGCTATTCGCTCTGGTCAGCAATCGGCCTGCCCATAGCACTGGGCACCAGCATGCAGGATTTTCGCGATTTACGGGCTGGCGCCCATGCCATGGATGAGCATTTCAGAACAGCACCGCTAAATCAAAACATGCCGGTACTGATGGCCCTTTTGAATATCTGGTACCTGAATTTCTTTGAAACAGAGTCGCAGGTCATTCTGCCCTATTGCCAGAACCTGCACCTGCTGCCGGCATTTTTACAACAACTTGACATGGAAAGCCTGGGTAAATCAGTAAGTAAAAACGGTGAAACATTGACCGGACATTCTGGTGGACTGGTCTGGGGTAGTGCCGGTACCAATGGCCAGCATTCCTTTCATCAGTTATTGCACCAGGGCACACATCTTGTACCAGCAGACTTTATTGCTGCTGCATCCAGCCCGACCGGTCAAACCGAACAGCACCAGCACCTGCTAGCCAATTGCTTCGCCCAGAGTCAGGCCATGATGCAGGGCAAATCCCTGGAGGAAGTTGAAACGGAACTGGCAGCTCAGGGCCTAAGTGAAGATGCCATTGAAGAGCTGGCACCCCATAAGGTTATTACAGGCAACAAGCCCAGCACCACAATCATGATGCAGGCATTGACCCCATCAACCCTGGGGACGCTCATTGCCGCTTATGAGCACAAGGTTTATGCACAAAGTGTCATTCTGGGTATCAATGCCTTTGACCAGTGGGGAGTAGAGCTGGGTAAAGCCTTGAGCAGGGATTTATTTCAGGCCATCAGTAGCGATGAAAACTGCACTAAGTTCGATGCTTCGACCAATGAGTTAATCAATTTCTGCAAAAAATGAATTGAGCGAAGCCCAGACGAGGCAATATTTTTCGAAGAAGCGCAGTTTACTAAGCAGTAAATGAGCATTCTAAGATAAATATTAACGACGTATTGGCGAGATCAAAAATTTTGTCAGAATGTATAGACCAGGCTTATGCTAGTTTGCGTATCAGTGTTCTTGATATCCACTGGCACATCAGAGTTATTGCGATACTGAAATCCAACATTCATGGAAATACGATCAATAATGTTGGCTTCCAGCGCAATTTCAAAGGTGGTGATGGTGCGCTCTTCACCAATATCAAAGGTCACTGACTGAGTCAGTTCTGCATTTTCACTGATTGCCCAGTCTAATTCTTCACCAAGCGTAAATACTGCCTCACCTTCTGATCCTGTAGTCATGGAATCATTTTGTCGATAACCCAGACCAATAAAGCCCTGCAGATCCAGTCCATTATCTCGAATGAAATACTGGCCGTAACCCGTAGTGGCAATGGCCTGGTAATCAAAACCACTGAAACGGTCATCGGTATAGGAAGCCTGCACATAGAGATATCTGTCTTCATCCATCAGGGCATAATCTGATTTATTGCCAATGAAGTATCGCTCTGCCCTGGTCGCATCATTTTCACGGGAAGACAAGGCACTGGCCTCAAAATTATGGGTCCAGTCTTCACCATACCAGGTCAGCAGGTACTGGGTATTCAGCGTTGTAATATCGGTATTACCAGAAGTCCCGACATAACCCACGGCAATACTGGAATCATAATTACGTTCATCTTCATCTTTCTGAGCAAAAGAAAAACTGGCCAGCGTCAGTAACAAAAAAGCAAAGAGTCCAGCGATTGATTTGACTTTCATGATATCTCCACCTGAAATTTGAAAGCGCGCATTCTATCGTTTCTGGG
>JAYPJO010000006.1:0-7018 GCA_038128465.1 Gammaproteobacteria bacterium | reverse complement strand
GTGTGCATGTACTCAAATATGAGAACCAAATAGATAAAGTAGTCCCGGCAGGTAGTGTGTATAATTTGTGATCTGAAGTTTTTATTTATTTTCTCGAGATTTGTTAATGACTCTAGCGACACGTATGTCCCGGCTTGGGACGGAATCCGCCTTTAAAATCCTTGCCAAAGCCAAGGCGCTTGAAGCTGCCGGGCATGACATCATCAACCTGGGTATTGGTGCACCTGATTTCCGTACCCCCGATAATATAATTGAGGCTGGTAAAAAAGCTCTGGATGATGGCTTTCACTTTTATACACCGGCCAAAGGTATCCCGGAATTGCGTGAGGCCATCGCCAATGACATACAAAAATACCGTGGTGTCAGTGTCGACAAAGAGAACATTATGGTGGTGCCCGGCGGCAAGCCAACCATGTTTTTCGCGATCACCATGTTTGGTGAAGCCGGCACTGAAATCATGTATCCAAACCCTGGCTTTCCAATTTATGAATCCATGATTGAATTCAGTGGTGCCAAAGCCGTGCCCATCGAATTACTGGAATCCAGCGGGTTTGCGTTTGATCCGGATCGCGTACTGGCGCAGATCAATGACAAAACCCGGCTTATTATTTTAAATACACCGGCCAACCCAACCGGTGGTGTGCTGGAGCGTGATGCTATCGACCGCTTTGTTGCTGGGCTGGAAAAATTTCCCAATGTCGTTCTGCTTGCGGATGAAATTTATTCACGACTGCTCTATGACGGCCTTGAACATGTCAGTTTTCTTGAGTATGAGTCCATTCGTGACCGTACCATACTGCTGGATGGCTGGAGTAAAACCTATTCCATGACTGGCTGGCGGCTGGGTTATGGTGTGTGGCCTGCTGCATTGATTGATGATGCTGAGCGCCTGCAGATAAACAGCAACTCCTGCCCTTCGGCGCCGGTACAGGTTGCCGGCATCGAAGCACTGACCGGACCACAGGACTCCGTTGATGTCATGCATCGCACCTTTGATGAACGGCGCAAACTCATCGTGCGTCTGTTGAATGATGTACCTGGTTTTTCCTGCATTGAACCCAAAGGGGCTTTTTATGCCTTTCCCAATATCACTGGAACCGGGATAAAGTCTAAAGAGCTGGAAGAAATGCTGCTGGAAGAAGTAGGTATCGCGACTGTTTCTGGCACCAGTTTCGGACATCTGGGTGAAGGCTATATCCGCTTCAGTTATGCCAGCAGTACCGAAAATATTGAAAACGCGCTGTCCCGAATCAAAGATTTTATGTCGCTAAAACTCAATAACTGATTGCAGTGGTTAATCTGGATGACCAACTCATTTAAACTCGGTGTGATAGAAGGTTTTTTTGGAATGGCCTGGTCCTGGCAGGCTCGCCAGGACTATGCTGATTTCCTGAAAACGCATGGCTTCAATAGCTATATTTATGCTCCCAAGAGTGACCGCTTGCTACGTCAGGACTGGCAACAGTCATTTCCTGGGGAACACCTGGAAAACCTGAAGAATCTGTCCGGTATTTATAGGGATAAGGGTCTTGAGTTTGGCATAGGCCTGAGCCCTTTTGAACTTTATAAAAATTTCGATACTGAACAACAGGCTTTATTGAAAGGCAAGCTGGACCAGATTAATACCATCGGGCCATCCACTCTTTGCATACTGTTTGATGACATGGCTGGAGAATTTGATGGACTGGCATCCCAACAAATAAAAATCTGTAATTTCATTCTTGACCATAGCCAGGCCTCTTACTTTATTTTTTGTCCGACCTATTATTCATATGACCCTGCACTTACCTCGCATTTTGGGAAGATGCCTGACCATTATTTTGAGGATATTGGCGGGGGGCTGGATCAGGCCATCGACATATTCTGGACAGGACCGAAAGTACTCTCCGAGTCATACCCGGCTGAGCACCTTCAGGAAGTGGCAGAAAAACTGCGCCGGTTAACACTGATCTGGGATAACTATCCAGTCAACGATGCCAAGCACATGACTGACTTTTTACACCTGCAGCCTTTTCCTGATCAGGCAGAGGTGATAAAGCAATATACACGGGGACATATCGCTAATCCTATGAATCAGGCTTATCTGTCCCAAATACCGCTATTTTCACTGGCCAACTATTATCGGGACAACCCGGTTTCTCATGCTAAAGATCAACTTTCGCAAGCCTGCCAAGCCTTGTGCCCGGCACCACTGGCAGCCTTGCTTATGGAAGATGCGGAATTTTTTCAGCAACAGGGCTTGCAAAAACTTGATGCTCAGAGCAAACAGAACTCCCTGGCCAGATATCAGGCTTACTCTGATAACCCCATGGCCAGGGAAGTTATTGACTGGTTGGACGGTCTCTATACTTTTGATCCTGCCTGTTTAACCTGAATAAGCACTTAACTTTACATTTATACATAGAGGAACCGTTATGACTTCACCCGACAATCCACTGTTCAGACCATTTCAAAGCAGTAATCTTGATCTGAAAAACCGCCTGGTGATGGCACCCATGACACGCGCCCATAGCCCCGCGGGCACACCTGGACAGGATGTTGTTGACTACTACAGACGACGTGCTTAAGGCGAGGTAGGACTGATTATTACTGAAGGCACTACCATAAATCACCCCGCTGCCAGCAATGATGCAAATATCCCTTTTTTTCATGGAGATGCTGCTCTTTCTGGCTGGCAGAAGGTAGTGGAAGCCGTGCACCAGGCTGGTGGGAAAATTTGTCCGCAACTCTGGCATATGGGTACACAACGTGAAGCAGGGACAGGACCGAGCCCTGATGCTCCCTCGGTTGGACCTTCCGATTTAAACAGCACCGGTGAAACTACTGGCATTGCTATGACACAACAGGATATCGATGATGTGCAGCAAGCTTTTGTAGAAGCTGCGCTTGCTGCAAAAGCACTCAACTTTGATGGCATTGAATTACACGGTGCTCACGGCTATCTGCTGGATCAGTTTTTCTGGGAAGGCATGAATAAACGTACAGATGTGTATGCTGGCTCGGTTCCTGCCCGCACTCGCTTCGCTGCAGAAATTATAAAAGCTATTCGCCAGGAAGTCGGCAGCGCCTTTCCGATTATTCTGCGGTTTTCACAATTCAAGATTCCGGTTTACGATGCAAAAATAGCAAACAATCCCGATGAATTGGCAGCTTTCCTTGAGCCTTTGATTGATGCTGGAGTTGATATCTTCCATGCCAGTGCGAGGCGTTTCTGGGAAGCAGAGTATGAAGGTTCCGACCTAACCCTGGCAGGCTGGACTAAAAAGCTCAGTGGTAAACCAACCATCGCCGTTGGTAGCGTTGGTTTGGACAATGAATTTATGTCGAGCTTTGGCGGTGAAACATCAAAAAGGACCGGGCTTGAATATCTTCTGAAACGACTGGTAACTGAAGAATTTGACCTGGTTGCTATAGGTAAGGCCTTAATAGGCGATGCAGCCTGGGGTAAAAAAATTCTGGAAGGGAATGAGGAATCCATCGCTGTATTCAGTCCTGAAAACCTGCAAACTCTGATATAGGTAATTGCAAGGCTAGGCATTCAGCTTGTATTCATGAAAATTTCGGCATACTGAAATCGTATAAGAGACCAAGGGAGGCTGAAATTGAAAAATTTAACGATTATGTTTACCTGTGCGGCGCTGAGCCTGGTTTGCCTGGGCGCCCAGGCCCATGGTTATCAACGCAATGGTTTTGGAGCTTCCGGACTCTATATCGGTTTCTCGAATGGCTTTTTCCTGCCTTCCTACAACTCTTTTTACAGCCCGTATCCCGGCAACAATCTGATTGGCGGGATCCAGTATCGCAACCGTAATACATGGAACAGGCTTCAAAACCGACATTTCAATGGCCGCTTTTCAGATAATCGTAATTATCGTCGGGCTTACCGTCAGGGCTACAGAAACGGTTTTAGAGATGGCTCTTCAAATGTTTACCGACCTTCTGGCCGAACCTACAGATACAGACCTCGCAGCGAAGGCTATATTCGCTATGAAAGTGCCTGCGTACAGGGTTATTACGACCAGTTAGGTAACTATGCGGAACGAAGCCTGCCGAATTCAGCCTGCCGTTATTAATGCACTGACAAACTGACGCGAACAGAGGCTCCTCCCATCACGTTGGATTCCAGTTTCAGTTCGCCTCCGTAGGAACTGATGATATCAAGGGCTACCGCCAACCCAATACCCTGCCCCGATTCGCGTGTATCAGCGCGGGCACCGCGCTCAAGCACCCAGTGACGATCTTCCTCTGCTATCCCGGGACCATCATCATCCAGGATTATCTGAAGACATTTTCCTTGCTTCTGAACCTGAATATTCACATGCTGCTGACAGTACTTATAAGCATTGTCCATTAAATTGCCCAGCAATTCGGTCAGATCACTTTCTTCCCCGTAAAAAGTTGCCTGGGGATTAATGTCAGTAAGCAATTTCACCTGCTTTTCCAGGTAAACTTTATTCAAGGCAGAGCTGAGTTTATCAATAATTGGATTGATTAATACCGGCGTTGCCAACACTTTTGTCTGGCTGCTTTTACCCGCACGATTCAGCTGGTAACTGACAATCTGGTTCATGCGATCAACCTGCTCAGCCACATCCTGCATGTCTTTTTTATCAAGCGACCGATCCTGTTGGACCACACCAGAAATAACAGCCAGTGGGGTTTTAAGACTGTGAGCCAGATCACCGAGTGTCGTTCGATAGCGGCTTTGCCGTTGCCGTTCACTGTGTATCAGCATGTTCATGTTATGACTGAGATTGTGCAGCTCACTGGGATAATCTTCACCGAGCTGCTCCTTGCTGCCAGCTTCAATATCACCCAGTTCCCGTGCTAGTCGATGCAAGGGCATCATGCCCCAACGTAACAATATAAATTGTGCCAGTGATAAAAATATGGCCAGCCCACCCAGCCAGAGCCAGAGGTTGGACTGAAATTCACTGATTTCCGCATCGGTTGGTATGACAGATTCCATCACCACAAAACTGAACTCCTGGTCCAGACCCGACCAGTATGTACCATAGTTTGCGAACGACATTGGCCCCTGCTCTGCGGTTTCTACGCTACCGAAAAACATCTCGCCCGGGATAATAGCCGGTGAAGTAACATTCATAGCACTCAAGTTCATATTTACTGCAGAAGGGCTGCGCCAAATTTCATTGGCCTGCTGATCGAAGATGAAGGCATAAAGACCGGAATCTATCTGTGAGAAGCGTGCTTCTTCCAGGTCCGGAACAAAAAAACTCATATCCGTATCAGGTTCAGCGACACCCAGCACAGCATAAATCTGCAATTGCAGTCTCTCTTCAACAGCTGCAGCAATACTTTCCTGGAATGCCCGGTTTAAGACTAGACCAGTCAGACCTAGAAACAGGATCAGCAGGATGCCGAAAGCAAGAACCAGACGTTGCTGTAAGGAATACCGGGTCTGGGAACTAATTGGGGGGGACATTAAATCGATAACCCTGGCCACGCACGGTATCAATAGGTTTTAACGTTTCTTCCGGATCGAGTTTTTGTCGCAGGCGACGTACAAAGACTTCCAGTACATTACTGTCACGGTCATAATCCTGTTCATACAGATGCTCGGTCAATTCCATTTTTGAGACCACCTGGCCGGGGTGCAGCATCAGGTATTCCAGAACCTTATATTCATAAGCAGTTAGTTCAACAGGCTCATCAGCAACTGTTAATTTTTTTGCTGCCGTATCCAGGCTTAAATGGGCAAAATCCAGGCTGGGCTTGGCAAAACCGGCCGCACGTCTGAGCAGGGCATTCAGTCTCGCCTTAATTTCCTCAATCTGAAAAGGCTTAACCACATAATCATCAGCACCGGCATCCAGTCCTTCGACTTTGTCGGTCCAGTTATCACGGGCAGTAAGAATTAGAATTGGAAAAACCATCCCCGCTGAACGAATGGCCTTTATCAGATCAATGCCATTTAATTTGGGCAGGCCCAGATCAATAATGGCCGCATCATAGGAGAATTCTTTTGCCTGATACAAACCAAGCTCACCATCCTGTACGCTGTCTACGATATAGTCGTTATCTTCCAGAGACTTGACCAGCTGAGCTCTTAACAGATCTTCGTCTTCTACTATTAACAGACGCATGCTGGTACCTTGCAGATACAGGAACCGGAAAAATTAATCAGGAAAGCGGCTGACTTCACCAGTACGGCCATCAACAAAGACATTAAATACAGTACCATTCTGATCTATACGCACGCGCCAGTTACTACCGTCCATGCGTACACTCAACACCCTGCCCTGAAACCTGTCCCTGGCAAGATTCAGTGCCTGCTGCCGGGATATTGATGACGAAGGGTCAGCAGCTGGTGGCACCAGATTGTTACCCGGACCTATTTGCCCGGGTGGATAAAAGGGAGTTGCCGGCTGCTGGGGTCTGGGGGAGGCTTCAGAACCACCCCGTGGGGGCTGCGCATGTACCAGTGATGAAAACACCAGGGATGACATTAGCAGTGCAGTGAATAAATGTTTATTAGCCACGGGGTCTCGTTGTTTTGTTTATATTTTTATCTATAAAACAGGTTCTACATTTACCCTGACTCTAATAGTAGCACCAGGATCACGTTGAGTACGAACTGTATATTCCCTGTTATTGTAACTATAGACGACGTCATAACCAACCAGTCTTTCTTCCAGATAGCTGTCATAGACAGTCTCACAGCGCTCTACAGTGTCATAGTATAGGTTGCTGGAGCGATTGGCATGAGATATATCTCGAGCTACTGAAGCACCCAGAACCGCACCAACGACTGCTCCTACACGCTGATTACTCTTGTTATGACCTACAGCATTCCCGATTGCGCCCCCAATAACCGCTCCGAGTATATTAGGTGTATTGGAGCGGTATTGAGGACGACTTTCCCGAACGACCTCTTCCAACCAGCATTCCTGCCTGGGTGTTGATGTCTCCACAGTACGATAGATTGCCGTACTCTGCAGGACATCTGCTTCATAGTAGCTGGTAGATGCTGATACCCCAGATACCATGCCTGCTC
>JAYPJO010000005.1:19741-24845 GCA_038128465.1 Gammaproteobacteria bacterium | reverse complement strand
CTAGGAAAGTCACTTGAAACCAGCTTTTTCCTCTGTAAACAAAGCCAGCCCGGACAGCTTTTAATCAGCGAAACCACGTATACGCAGGCTGGTGCTGAAAAAAGACTAAATTTTTCAGAGAGTTTTGAAATTACGATGCCCACTGATAACATGTCATTCACTGCTTACGTGTTAGGTTCTGAAATGGGCTCCTATTCAGAATTGTTGCAAAAACAGTCACAACATATACTTCCAGAAGGTTCTTAAAAAGAATTCCAGTCATGGCAGATGATACGATCAGCGTAGGACACCCATTTTATTTTCCAACTCAGGTTATCCTGCTTGACGATAATCCTAATTTTCTGGAAGGCGTCAGTCTGATGCTGAATAAAAATTTAAGTTTCAAACTGTTTCAGTCTGCCCAGTTGATTTTCCATGAAGCCTCCTGAAAACTGCTGCCGATGACCGGCCGGCTTTGGGGTAGGTCTAGCTAAAAACCTATGGCTGTGTCATCGCCAAAATTACTGGCGCCCCCGGTCATGGTGCCAAATTCCTGGTTGAACAGGATGGCGGTAATCGGGCCTGACGTCAGTTTCCTGAATTCAAGTTCATAGCCCATCCTGATCAGGGTTCGCAGCACCAGGGTGTCCATATCACTGCGAAGCACAATCCTGCCGGGCTGGCTGTAGTGATCACCAAAGGAGCTGTGCAGCTGGAAGCTTTCTATATTTGCAGCCTCGGTGGCCTGCTGCACATCCATGCCGAATTCCACGATATTCAAAAAGAACTGCAGCAGCCATTGATCCTGGCCGTCGCCACCCTGCACGGAAAAAGCCATGTAGGGTTTACCATCTTTCATCGCGATGCTGGGAGACAGGGTAGCGCGTGGCCGTTTGCCAGGTTCAAGCGTGTTATAGGGATTGCGTTTTTCCGAGAGTTCAAAACTCTGCATGCGCTGGGACAGGCTCATGCCTGTTGAGCCGGCTACAAAGGCTGGCAACCAGGCACCGCTTGGTGTGATGGATACGACCCAGCCTTCCTTGTCGGCAGCCTGTATCGAGGTGGTGCCGGCATGAAAACCCTCATCATGACTCATGATGCTGGCCACATTACCCAAAGCGTCAGTTTCACTATATTCAACCGGTTCAGCACTTGCACCCCGCCAGCTGGGCTGAACGTTGTATTCCCAGTTTTCCAGGGTTTTCGAGAAGGGGTGACTTTCACCCTGATAGGGGTAAGGGTCACCCGGAGTAATATCAACGTCATTAGTGCGCGGGTTTATCAAGGTGGCCCGGGCGCGGGCATATTCCTTGGATAACAGTCCCTCAATGGGTTCTTCGGGTGGGTAATACGGGTCTCCGTAATAAAAGTCGCGGTCGGCAAAGGCCAGGCTTATGACCTGATAGAGGGTATGGATATACTCGGCGCTGTTATAACCCATACCCTGGAGATCCATGGTCTCCAGCATGTTCAGCATTTGCAGCATGACCGGTCCCTGTACCCAGCTGTTGAGTTTGTATATTTCAATACCTTTATAGGTGGTGGAGACAGGTTCTTCTATATACACCTGCCAGTTATCGAGATCTGCCATGGTGAAGAGCCCGCCGGCGGCCTGGCTGGCACGGACGATTTCCTCAGCGATATCGCCCCGGTAAAAACGGTCGTAGGCTGCCATGATAGCTTCTTCCCGGCTGGCACCATTGGCCAAAGCAGTCTGTTCAGCTTCAACCAGTTTGCTCAGGGTGTCATGCAGGTCGTCCTGCACAAACAACTCGCCGGGGTAGGGTGCAGCCCAGCCCCTGGGATTCGTTGGATCAAAATTGGGCAACATGATAGCGGCTGTATCGGGCCAGATGCGTAAAAACTGCTTGTCCAGCTCTATGCGTTCGGCCTGTATCTGTTCAATCGGATAACCACGTGCCATTTCTATAGAAGGAGCCAGAACCTCGGCCAGGCTCATGGTGCCATATTCTGCCAGCATCACCATCAGTCCACCGGGCGTCCCCGGGGTGACAGCAGCCAGTGGTCCATAATCCGGCGGCGTAGCGTAATTCAGGTTTTGAAAATATTCGGCAGTCGCGCCAGTCGGTGCAGCACCCAGGGCATTAATGGCATGAACCTCACCGGTATTGGGATCGTGAATCAGGGCCTGGGTTTCACCGCCCCAGCCCATGGTATCCCAGATAGTTGCTGAAGCTCCAAGCATGGCAGCAGCGGCATCTACAGCATTGCCACCCTGGCTGAATATCATGCTGCCGACTGATACTGACAACGGCTTGCCAGCTGCGGCGAGCCAGTGGTTGGCATGTACCGGTGGTTTACTTGAGTGCTGAGGTTCCTGGGCGAACAGGGGTTGATAGCTTGCCACGAACAGCGTGCTGACCAGGCAGAAATGCGTTAGCGCTTTTTGCAGGATGTGTTGGTTACCCATGGAGTCAGGAAGACAATTGGCTGTGAATGTCTCCCAACTGTACTATTCCGCCGGGCTCATTTCCACTGTTACTTTGAAAGCACCGACCTCCAAAAACCGCTCCTGCTCGAGAACCTGGGTGCCTTCAGTGAAAGAGAATTTCACATTACGGTAGCTATGGCCGCCATGTTCACGGGCAGCTTCAACGTGTAACAGATAATCGCCAGGTTGCAGCAGAGTGCCGGAATCATCACGGCCATCCCAGACCAGCTGATACTCACCGGGACCACGTGTTGGCCGGGTAACATTGATTTTTTCCACCGTGGAGCGCCTGCCGGCATAGCGCCACCAGCGTTGATTACTGCCCGCCCAACGCTGTTCACCACCGTATAGAATCAGGTTTTTGATAGGCTGGTTCTTCATGTTGCTAACCCAGATGGCGACGTACCCGCGTCCACCCTGGTCCGGGATTGAATAATACAGGGTCAGTTTGAAATCGTCACTGGATAACAACAGTAATTCCTCACTTAAATACTGGTTCCAGCCGGAAGAACTTCGTTGCGCGCCACCTTCATCGACCAGCAGCGCTTCAACACCGTCGAGCGCCTCGACAATCAGTAGTGCATCGGCAATAGACAATGCAGATAAAGTGGTTGCAATGGCATCTGCAGTGATTGCATCATCGGCAATAACAACCGCATAGAGTCCGCTAAAGACCGGCCAGCCGGTTTGAGGAGTGATGATATGGCTGAACTCACGCATCAGGATTTGGCGTGTACGGCTACTATGGCCACTGGTTGCAATCGCTTTGGTATCCAGGGAAAGGCTGGTTAAAAAATCACCGTTATCGGCAGTGTATTCCGGATTGGCAACCATGACTTCCCAGCCGGCAGCATTCGGAGGTGTACCCCAGTAGGAAGCATCGCCACCGATGTCAACTTTAATTGCTGTGACATCAGGAATGGATTTCAGCGCATCCATGGCGCGGTCGATAATATATCCCTTGGCCAGGCCGGAAGGATCCAGTTCAACACCGTCTCCTAGCTGGATGATTTGCTGCGCAGGATCAATGGTGAGTTCTGCACGACTGGCATCACGGGCAATACGGTTGACATCCTGACGTGTAGGTACTTCCTGATTCTCTTCAGCCATATCCCAGAAATCAATGACTGTGCCCAGACGACAGGAAAAATTACCTTCTGTCCGGGTCAGCCAGTCTTCACAGGCAGTCACCACATCAAGCAATGCCTGGGGAGCCGAATCTGTCATTTTGCTGCTGTTTAACTGCATTAACACACTGCTGTCATCATAGGTTGTCAGCATGCGCTCAAGGCTGGCTATTTCCGACAATGTAATCTCAATGGCATTTTCAATATTGCTCTGGTCCGGACCATAGACTGTAATATCAAGCGAGGTACCCAGCACGCCGTCATAATGCTGGATGACTGGCTGCGCCTGGACCAGGGATGAGCCTGCCAGGGCGCATAAAGATGCACTCAGTAATAAAATACTGGATAATGCCTGCCGCACAGGCAAATAAAATTTTGAAGCAGTTTTGTGATCTTGTCGGTTCATGCCAGGTTTCAATTGCTACTTTACTGCATTATTTCGGATCATTTTAATTTGTGTTTTGCATTGATGTAAGTCAATCCATATTCTTTTCACAGTTGAGCACTAGTCTGAAAAATTAAAAAAAGAGGGGAGATATGGCAATTAATCGTAATCTGGTGAACTGGTCTCGCACCATTCACGTTTATCTCTCTATAGCCCTGCTGATTGTACTGGTATTTTTTTCCATCACCGGTATCACCCTCAATCATGCCGAAACCATGACGGCTGAACCCCAGACTGAAGTCGTCACCCTGGATAACATTCCGGTGTTGCCGCTTGATGATAATGGCATGATTTCTGACTCGCCGGAACTGGCTGAATTTATTCGTGATGAATTTGGCATCCGCATGGAATTTGCAACTCTGCTCATCGAAGACCCCTTTGTCACCATTGAATATGATGGTCCTGGCTTTCAGGCCCTGGTGGAAATAGATCAGGAACTTGGGGAAATTTATGCCGAATCAACCGACTATGGTCTGGTTGCAGTATTGAACGATCTTCATAAAGGCCGTTATACCCATATCGTCTGGAATGCCCTGATCGATATCAGCGGTATTATTCTGGTCATCTTTTCAGTCGCAGGTTTTGTTTTACTGTTACCCAATAAATTTCGATTCAGAAAAGTTGTCAAATACTCAGTGGTTGGCATTGTACTGTCGGTTGCCGGTTATTTTCTTGCAACGCTTTAGGTGTTTTGAAATAAGCGTCCCAAAAAAATATTCTTGAAAAGTTAGCCAGTATATTTCTACGAGTATGTATTTACTCATGGATGCTTACGGCCAGAAGCAGACATTAGCTAAATCAATTATATTTTCTATTTTCGATTGGTAATGGTCTATACCTTCCATTTAAATAGCCAAAATAGATTGTGAATTTCTAGTGAATAATTAAATTGTGTAGCTTACACATCTAGACTTAATTCGAAAAAACAAGCTATATTCTTTGCTCTTTTAAAGTTTTCTCAATAAATTTAGATAGTTAAACGGCTCACTATGCTAGAGGAGAAACAAGATGTTAATAACATTAGATAAATTATTAAACCCTAAATCGAGGGCGCTACTCCTCTGGCTTTTAGTATTTTTTTTCCAATCCGGCGCTTATGCC
>JAYPJO010000005.1:15832-19731 GCA_038128465.1 Gammaproteobacteria bacterium | reverse complement strand
CGACTTGAGAGTCAGTTACTGTCTGCTGTGCAGTCAAACAATCTCGAATCGGTTGTAAGCCTTATTGCACAGGGAGCTGACCTTAACTTGCAGCAAAATGATGGTTCTACGCCTCTTTTGTGGGCAGTTTACCAGCACGAATACCCGATTGTTCAAGCTCTGATTGATGCTGGCGCTGATGTAAATATTTCAAATCGTTATGGCATAACTCCATTACTACAGGCTGCCCGTTCAGCGGATGCTGAAAGCGCACACGCCCTCCTGGATGCTGGAGCCGATCCAACAAGCTATGACCCAACTATGGAACCACCGCTAATGGCTGCTGCTGCATCTGGCCTGACCAGTGTAGTAGAGAGAATGATAGAACTCGGCGTGGATGTGAATGCGTATGAACAAAACCAGTATCAAACAGCGTTAATGTGGGCTGCTGAACAGGGGCAGGCTGGCGCTATTACTGCTCTACTGAATGCTGGGGCAGATCCAGACCTGCAAAGTATCACCATAATCGATGAACTTGAACGTACAGGCTTCGGACATCCGCTGGTCAGCTTTCCTGCTGGAGGCATGACTGCTCTGATGTTTGCTGCCCGTCAGGGGAACGAAGATGCCATCAGCGTCCTCATTGAAGGCGGGGCCAATCCAAATATTGCCAATGAAGATGGTGTAACAGCATTAATACTCAGTGTCATCAATGATGAGTTGGACAGTGCAATGTATCTGCTTGAATATGGTGCTAATCTGAACGATGGCTCGATGTATGAGCTGGTAGCGCTACATAACAGCCGGATTGGCTCTACTGTCAATGATCCGACCCGGCCCCGTGTTTTTTCCATGGATAACGAGATAACGCCAGCGCAATTGCTTGAGAAGATGCTTGAATATGGTGCGGATCCCAACTTTGTATCAGACCATCTGGTTGAGCCTGAAGGCATCGGACATGGGAGGTATGTCAATGTTTCTGCCTACAATTATGCCCTGAGCCAACGGGACGTCAACCTGGTTCGATTGATGCTGGAAAGTGGACTTGCCAGTCCGCATACTACCGGTGAAAATTTATCACCTCCGCTGAATATCATTCTAGCTACCGCATTAAACCCACGTCGTGGTGGTTTTTTTGCACTTAGAGCCAACTTGCCCAATCGTTATCCAGTCATCAATAACCGTCAGCAGACCATCGATTTGCTGATGGAATTTGGTGCTGATGTCAATCAAACCTCAAGGGAGGGAGATACCCCCCTGCATGTTGCTGCCCGCCAAAATGATGTTGAGATGATTCAGGAACTCTTTAACAGGGATGCTGACCTGAATTCAGTGAATCAATATGGCTTTACCCCACTGGATGCAGCACTGGGACGACTGGCGCCACCCAGTTATACAAAAGAGCACTTGAATGAATCCTTTTTCAGAGCGGGTCCAGCACCAACACCACAGTTAGAAGCCATTACACTTCTGCGTGATTTGATGCAGCTGCCTGCCATGACCCAGGAAGAAATAGATGCGATAGGCGAGGAAGTTCGCATCGAATACAACAACCGTCTAGAAGAAATTCGTACCGGGGAAGATTGAAATCCTGGCTCTTGAGTTATTGTCCGGGGCATCTTACTTCGGCAAAAACTCGCATATAAAAGTAAAAAGCCATTCTGAAAAAACAGAATGGCTTTTTTTATGAAAATAAATTCTTATCCAGTAGCTATTTCTGAAAGTATCAGAATAAATCAGACAGTTATTTTCCCGGTGCTTGGGCCAATTTTCTCGACATCCAGGTCTGCAATTTCACTCAGGGTGATCAGGAAGTTAGCTGTTGGCGTTTCACTCTCAGCAACGATGTGCTGATTACCTTTACCAGTCATTCTGCCATTTGCACCGCCGACAATGAGTGTTGGCGGTTCATTACGGTCATGCACATTACCGTTGCCCATGCCACTGCCATAGAACAACAGAGTATGATCCAGCAGGCTGCCATCTCCGTCTGGCGTATCCTTTAGTTTTTGAACAAATTTTGCAAATTGTTCTGTATGCCAGGTAACAATGCTGGTGTATTTCTCCATCTCTACCGGATTATTGGAGTGATGTGAACAGGAATGATGGGATTGCGAGATACCCAGATGCGGATAACCACGCAGGCTGGCCTCATGACCTGTCATGAAAGTCACGACCCGACTGATATCGCCCTGGTATGCCAGGTGCATCAGGTCATAAGTCAATTCCATGTGTTCCTCGAATGATTCAGGAATACCGGAAGGCGCAGCAGGTACTTCAGATTCTGACTCAGTAGTTCTGTTCATGACTCGCTGCAGTCTGAGTTCAACTTCCCGGACATTATCAAGATAGCTGCTTAGCCGTTGTGAATCACTGGCGCCAAGTCGACTGTTAATCCTCGATAGTTCTTCGGTCACTGAATCAAGCAGACTGCCCTTGTGACGCAGGCGGGCCAGCCTCTGTTCAGTGGTACCGGTTTCACCAAACATGCGCTCAAAAGTCAGGCGCGGATTAATTTCAATCGGTAATGGCTGAGACTCGGTGCGCCATGACATGCTGTTGAAATAAAGGCAGGAAAAACCATCACAGGCACCAATAGAGGTCCCCATGTCTTCGGTTCCCAGCTCTATTGAAGGCAGGGGTGTTTCACCTGCATATTTATCCACAATATACTGGTCAAGTGTTTTTTCTGACCTGATTGGCTGACCTACCGGTGCCGCAGCACCTACACCATTCATCCAGCCACAAACGGCACCCAGATGAGGCCCGGGTGTCCCGGAATGACGTAACCCACTGACCGTTAACAACTGATCTCTGAAAGGTTCGAGGGATTGCATGGCTCTGTTAAAGGTAAAATCCCGTCCGGCTCCTTCGGGCTGCCAGACCCCTGGCAGTGCACCATTTGGGAAATACACGCCACCAAAGCGAAACTGAGAGGCGGACAGGTTATCCTGTGCCTTGGATAAAGCAGGAAACATGGCATCCAGTAATGGCAGGGATACCGCTACACCTGCACCAGCCAGGAACTTTCTTCTTGATAAATGCTTTCTACTTATAAACATAAAGGCCCTCTTACATTTTCTGTTTGGTTAATTGCAATGAACCTACTGTAAAGCGAATTCCATTTCGTCTTCTCCAGCAAGAGGTTTTTGTCTCTGCTGAAATGCCGGACTTTCCACAATTTGCTGAATCAGGGTCATAAACCGGTAGTCATCAGCTGCTGCGTTCCTGACGACTTCTCTGACCATCGGCATATCCTCGGCACCAATACCGCGTCCCAGCGCATAGGTCATCAGTTTTTCTGTAACCAGGCCAACAAATACATCAGGCTTGCTGAGAATAGCCTGACTCAAGGCTCTTGGACTGTCAACTGGAGTACCATCTGCCAGGACTCCTACAGAGTCAACGGCCATTCCGGATAATTCTACATCCCGCCATTTGCCAACGACATTGAAATTTTCAAGTGCAAATCCGATTGGGTCCATACTACGATGGCAGGAATTACAGACCGGATCTTCACGGTGTCTTTCAAGTCGCTCACGTAATGTGGTCGGTGCTGCACCCTCTTCTTCATTCAGTGCTGTATCAACGTCATCAGGGGGTGGCAATGGTGGCGTGCCAATCAGATTGGTCAAAACCCATTTGCCACGAAGCACCGGTGACGTTCTTGTCGCAATGGAAGTCAACGATAAAATACTGGCCTGACCAAGCAGACCAAAGCGATTGGGGTCATCAAGCTCTACCCGTTGAAAGGCAGTACCATAAATCCCCGGGACGCCATAATGCATCGCTAGTCTTTCATTAATGAATGTATAGTCAGCTGAGAGAAGCTCAAGCACACTGCGGTTCTCCCTGATAAGGCTATCGAAAAGCAAACGAGTCTCTTCCTGAGCAGCCTGTCTGAGGTTATAGCCCCATTC